>NZ_BAAAKJ010000479.1:5322-9100 GCF_039527695.1 Kitasatospora putterlickiae | reverse complement strand
CCCGGCGGCGGACGACGAAGCGCGCACCGACCTGGTGCGGGTGCGCCGCCGCGGCGCCGGCACCGAACTGGCGCCCAACGCCTGAGTCCCCAGGCGACCGAGCCCCCTCACGAACACCCCGGAAAGCCCCTCCCCATGACCCAGCTGTCCACGGACACCCTGCTCGCGCTCGACCGGGCGCACGTCTGGCACCCGTACGGCCCGATGCCGGGCACCGCCACCCCGTACGTGGTGGAGTCCGCCTCCGGCGTGCGGCTGAGGCTGGCCGCGCCGGCCCCGGGCGGGCACCGCGAACTCGTCGACGGCATGTCGTCCTGGTGGGCCGCGATCCACGGCTACGGGCACCCGGTGCTCGACGAGGCGGTACGCGGGCAGCTGGACCGGATGAGCCACGTCATGTTCGGCGGGCTCACCCACGAGCCCGCCGTCCGGCTCGCCACCACGCTGGTGGAGATCACCCCGGAGCCGCTGCGGCACGTCTTCCTGGCCGACTCGGGCTCGGTCTCGGTCGAGGTCGCGATGAAGATGTGCCTGCAGTACTGGCAGTCGGTGGGCCGGCCGCGCAAGCGGCGGCTGCTGACCTGGCGCGGCGGCTACCACGGGGACACCTTCCACCCGATGTCGGTGTGCGACCCGCGGGGCGGCATGCACCACCTGTGGGGCGGGGTGCTGCCCGACCAGCTGTTCGCCCCCGAGCCGCCGGCCGGGTTCGACGCCCCGCTCGACGACGCGTACGTGCGCGCCTTCGAGGAGCTGATGGAGCGTCACGCCGACGAGCTGGCCGCGGTGATCGTCGAGCCGGTGGTGCAGGGCGCGGGCGGAATGCGCTTCCACTCCGCCGACTACCTGCGGATGCTGCGCGACCTGTGCGACCGGCACGGCGTACTGCTCGTCTTCGACGAGATCGCCACCGGCTTCGGCCGCAGCGGCGCGCTGTTCGCCGCCGACCACGCGGGCGTCGCGCCGGACGTGATGTGCCTGGGCAAGGCGCTCACCGGCGGCTACCTCACCCTGGCGGCGACGCTCTGCACGGCGGAGGTCGCCGACGGCATCAGCCGCGGCGAGATGCCCGTCCTCGCCCACGGGCCGACGTTCATGGGCAACCCGCTGGCGACGGCGGTCGCCAACGCCTCGATCGGCCTGCTGCTCGGGCAGGACTGGCACACCGAGGTCAAGCGGATCGAGACCGGACTGCGGGCGGGGCTGGCGGACGCGGCCGCGCTGCCCGGCGTCAAGGACGTCCGGGTGCTCGGCGCGATCGGCGTGGTGCAGCTGGACCACCCGGTGGACATGGCCGCCGCCACCGCGGCCGCCGCGCGGGAGGGCGTCTGGCTGCGCCCCTTCCGGGACCTCGTCTACACCATGCCGCCGTACGTGACCGGCGACGAGGACGTGGCGCGGATCGCCTCGGCCGTGACGGCTGCGGCGGTGGCCGGATGAACGGGACGGCGCCGGAGGACCCGAGGGTCCTCTTCGTGACGGGGACGGGCACCGATGTCGGCAAGACGGTCGCCACGGCGGCCCTCGCCGCGAGCGCGCTGCGCGCCGGTCTGCGGGTCGCGGTGCTCAAGCCCGGGCAGACCGGCGTCGCGCCGGACGAGCCGGGGGACGCCGAGGAGGTCGGCCGGCTGGCCGGTCCCGCCGTCCCGGCCCCCGAGCGGCTGACGCTGCGTGAACTCGCCCGCTACCCCGAACCGTTGGCGCCCGACACGGCCGCCCGCCGGTCCGGACTGCCGTGCCTGGCGGCGGAGGACGTGGCGAAGGAGGTCGCCACCCTCGCCGAACGGCACGACCTGGTCCTGGTCGAGGGCGCGGGCGGACTGCTGGTCCGCTACGACGAGCAGGGCCGCACGCTCGCCGACCAGGCCCGGGCGACGCGTGAACTCGGCCTGCCCACCGAGGTGTTGCTGGTCGCCTCGGCCGGGCTCGGCACGCTCAGCACCACGGCGCTGACCGCCGAGGCGCTCACCGCGCGCCGGCTTCCGCTGCTCGGCGTACTGGTCGGCTCCTGGCCGGCCACCCCGGGCCTCGCGGACCGCTGCAACCTGGCCGACCTGCCACGCGTCGCGGGCGCGCCCCTGCTCGGCGCGCTGCCCGAACACGCCGGCCGGGCCCCGGACTTCCCCGCGCTCGCCGCGGCCTTCCTCGCGCCCGCGCTGCACGGCCACTGGGACGCCACCGCCTTCACGGCCACCCACGGCGCCGCCTGAACCCCGGACCGCCGGCGCCAGCCAACCAGTCCACGCCTCCCCCGCGCGACGGAATGCCGCAATTGTCGCTCGAACGAGTGAGTTCCAGGCCCGACCCGGCCCGGCGCGCGGTAGGGGTCAATACGGTTCTCCGCATGACGGATGGCCTGATGGTGGACGAGGCCCTGCGGGCCCTCGCCGCGCTCGAAGCGGCGTGGAAGGACGACGACGAGGCCCTGGCCGCGCTGGCCGCGCGGGGGCCGGCCGAGCGACCGCTCGCCGGCCTGGTCGCGGCGTACGGCGAGCACGCCGTGGACACGCTGATGGCGCTGGCCTTCGGACTGCGCTCCAGCATGACCGACGAGGAGCTGGCCGAACTCACCGACGCGGTGAGCTCCAACATCGGCGCCCGGATGAGCGCCCTGCTCACCCGGACACTGTGCGCCTGGGGCGAGACCGCCGGGGACGACCTCGACGTGGTGAAGGTGATCGCGCACGCGGTGATCGACGCCATGCGGGCCGTCACCGAGGAACCCAGCAAGACCGACGTCCTGCCACTGCTGGCCACCTTCCGCACCTACGCGCTGAGCAACAGCTCCTGACCGATCGCCCTGCGTCCACGTTCACCGGCCCGCTGGCGCTGGGGCAGCCCCTCGGTCCGCCCCTCATCGCGCTCGCCTTCCGGCCGGACGGGCGGGCCCTGGTGGCCTCCTACAACGGGCAGTCCCCGACGGCCACACCGTCGCGGGGAGCGCCAACGGTGCCACCTGGCTCTGGGACCTCCGCGTCGAGAAGGCGATCGAGCACATCTGCGACACCACCAGTGGCGCCCTCATCGGCGTGTGGGAGCTGCTCGTCCCCGAGGCTCCCTACCGGTCGCCCTGCTAGGCCCGCTGTCGGTGCCGTCTGCTTCACTACCGGTATGCACGACACCCACCACACCCCTGACCTGCACGAACTCCTCGCCCGCCTGCCCGACGCCCCCGTGCTGCGCGACCGCTGCCGGGGCGTGGCCATGCTGGAGGCGATCCTCGGTCCCGACTGGGTGGACCGCTACTACTCGTTCGACTCCCGGTGGGGCGACGGCGAGGAGACGGCGTCGATGCGCGACGGGGAGGGCGACGACTGGTTCATGGTCTTCTCGGCCGCCGGGGTGTACGCGCGGGGCTTCGACCACACCGCGGCGAACGCGGGGGCGCGGCTGCTCCCGGAGGTGCCGGAGGCCTTCCGCTCCCACGTCCAGGAGCCGGCGTTCGGGGAGGAGGACGGTGTGCCGCTCGCCACCGTCTGCTTCTGGCGCGAGGGCGGGGACACCGCGTGGCGGGCGCCGTCGGCGGCGCCCACCGGCGGGGTGGGGCTCTTCGCCCTGCTCGCCGCCGAGGACCTGGCGGAGGCGTACCGGGCGTGGGCCGAGGAGTACTACGAGCTGGAGGAGTCGCTCGACCCGGCGGCGGTCGCCCATGTGCTGGCGCTGCGCCCGCTCACCGGGGCCGTGGTGTCCGCGCTGAACCCGGATCTCGATGTGGAGGAACTCGCCGACGACCTCGCCGGGATCGGCTACCCGGTGTCCTGAACGTCCCGAGGGGGCC
>NZ_BAAAKJ010000479.1:0-5279 GCF_039527695.1 Kitasatospora putterlickiae | reverse complement strand
CCCCCTCGGGACGTCCCTACAGCGCGGCCGCGTCCAGCCGCTCGCGCTGCTCCGCCGTCAGCGTCACGTCGAGGGCGCCGAGCGCCTCGTCGAGCTGGGCGACCTTGCTCACCCCGACCAGCGGCAGGATCCCCGCCTCGTGGTCGAGCAGCCAGCTGAGCGCCACCTGGTTGACGGTCGCGCCGGTCTCCTCGGCCACCGCGCGCAGGGCGGCGAGCCGCTTCGGCGTGCCGGGGTGGTCGTAGGCGGCGCCGATCTCGACGTCCTCGCGGGTGAGGCCGCCGGACAGGATCGGGCTGTAGACCCAGAGCCGCAGGTCGCCCTCGGAGCGGACGTAGTCGAGGAGCTCCGGCGTCACGTGGACGTGGGCGGAGGAGGGCAGCGGCACGTCGAAGCGCGGCTGGAGGTACGAGTACCGGTACTGCAGGTGCGAGTAGCGCGGCCCCTCCCCGGCGAGCGCGCGGGCCCGCTCGACCCGCCACACCGCGTGGTTGCTGGCGCCGACCGCGCCCGCTTTCCCCGAGGTCACCAGGTCGGCCAGGGTCCCCACGGTCTCGGCGAGCGGCACCGAGCGGTCCTCGATGTGCGTCCAGTACACGTCGACGCGGTCCGTGCCGAGGCGCCGCAGGCTGCCCTCGATCCCGGCCCGGACCGCCTTCCCGGACAGCCCCTCCGCCGCTTCGAGCCCGGCCCCGGGCACCGTGGGCCGAGCCCCCACCTTGGTGCTGATGACGACCTGGTCCCGCGCCTTGCGGTCGGCCAGCCAGCGCCCGATGACGGCTTCGCTCTCGTCCCCGGTCGCGCCGTCGAGCCAGAACGCGTAGTTGTTCGCGGTGTCCAGGACCGTCCCGCCGTGCTCGACGAAGTGGTCCAGGAGCCGGAACGAGGTCTCCTCGTCGACGATCGTGCCGAAGCCCAAGGTCCCGAGGACGACGGTCCGCTGAGGAACAGTCATGGTCTCGCATCCCTCCCGTTGTGGTCTGGACCATTCAAGTCCCCTTCGCGATCACCCGCAACAGCCGCACTCTGGGCGATCCCCCGCGGACTCGAAACGCCCTCGCGACTACCGGTCCACGGCGTCGGACTCGAAGAAGTCGCTGAAGCAGCCGACCTCCCGTGCCGCCGCGAGGCGGCTCGCGGGAGCCGACAACCGGTCGGCGATGTCGCGGAGTTCGCCGGGCGTCCGGCCGGACAGGGCGCGGAAGTCCCGGTTCATGTGGGCCTGGTCGTGGTAGCCGCTCGTCGCCGCCACGTCGGCGAGGGTGAGGTGGCCGAGGCCGGACAGGACGAGCGCGCGCTGGAAGCGCAGGATCCGGGACAGGGTCTGCGGCGGGACGCCGACGTGCTCCCGGAACACGTGCTGGATCCGGCGCTCGCCCCGGCCCGTCGCGGCGGCGAGGTCCCGCGCGGTCAGTCCGCCGTGCGCGTCGCGCAGCCGCCGCCAGGCCTCGACGGCGAGGTCCACGGCGGGCGGCGCGTCCGCGAGCCGAGGCCTGAGGGCGGCGTCGACGACGGCCCAGCGGGCGGCCCAGTCCGGCGCCTCCGCCAGCCGCTCGGTGAGCCTCGCCGTCCAGCCGGGGCCCATGGCCTCGTCCGGGTGGACGGCGGCGTTGGTGAGCAGGTGCAGCGGCAGGCGGAAGACGCGAAACGCCCCGATGGCCGTGAACTCCACCTCCACCGCGTGGCCCGACCCCCGGTAGCCCGCCACCACCGGGGCCGTCTGCAGGCCCGCGATCATCGCGTGCCGCGTCTCCTCGCGCTCCGCGTCGCCCAACCCCTGCCGGACGTACAGCGGTTCGCCCCAGCCCACCAACAGGGTCACGGCCGC
Organism: Kitasatospora putterlickiae; assembly: GCF_039527695.1. Lineage (NCBI taxonomy): Bacteria > Bacillati > Actinomycetota > Actinomycetes > Kitasatosporales > Streptomycetaceae > Kitasatospora > Kitasatospora putterlickiae. Next base: position 3,451 of record NZ_BAAAKJ010000479.1, on the reverse strand, counting down.
GCTGGGCAGCGTGACCCTCGGGCGCTGGACGCCGGCCGTCCGGTACCCGCGGCACCGCACGACGTCGCCGCGCATCCACTCCGGCGGCCGCCGCTCGACGTTCTCACCCCGGCCCTCCCCCGGCCCGGAGTCCTCCGCGTCCACCGCCCCTCCTCCCCCACGGCCCATCGGGTTCGCTTTCGTACAAGGAACGACCGGCCCCGCGGCCTCATCCTGAACGGGCACCCCCTGGTGCCGGCCCCGCGCGGGGGGCGGGGCCGCCACCGGGCGGGAACTCCGGAGCGGGAGGTCGGACCGGCCGACCCCCGGGCCGGAGCGGTTCACCCCGCCGTCCGCTCCCAGGGGATCTCGCGGCGCGACAGCGCCCGCGCCCGCGGCTCGCCCGAACGGCGGGCGAACAGGATGCGCTCGCGCACCTCGTGGCGGGTGCGGGGGCGGTAGCCCGGACCTCCGCAGCAGCTCTTGTGGAAGCCGATGCCGGCGTGCAGCAGCAGGGTGAGGGTGCGCCAGGCGGCGGTGTCCCGGCGCGGCGGGGCGGCGAAGGCGGAGCCCGCGTGGATCAGCGTCCCGGCACAGCGCGGGCAGCGCCGCTCGTCGCCCGGCCTGCCGTAGGGCTGCTTGTAGGAGGCCCGGCAGGGCAGGCAGACGTAGGAGGTCTTCGTGTAGGCCACACGGCTCACCGTACGACACGGCCGCCCGCCCGGACGACGGCTTTTCCGTCCAGCACCGCCCGCTTGTCCTGGTAGGGGCAGGCCAGTTGCTCCTGGATGGTGTCGGAGAGCAGGTCCTCCTGCCCCTTGAGCGCGTCGGCGATCTCCTGGTCGACGGGGAAGACCAGTTCGGCGGCCACGTTGTCCTGCACGATCCGGGCGAGGTTGTCGAGGGCGGTGAGGACGGGGTCGGCCGGCGTCTCGGCGGTGGGCAGGTCGATGAGGTGCGTGGCCACGGCGGCCGGGTCCATGAACCGCCGGATGATGATGCTGTTCTGGTTGAGCACCGAGGTCGTCCACAGCGAGAGCACCACCACGTAGAGGCCCTTCCACCGCTGCTCCCCCACCCGGCGCCGCCAGCGCCGCATCACCGCCTCCACCCCGGCGATCTGGGCCTTGGCGGCGTGGTACATGTTGGTGCGGATGTCGCCGTACACGCCGCCGCTGAAGTCGGTGAAGGCCCTGATCAGCTCGGCGCCGGACATCGGACGCTCGACGGCCCGCGCGATGAAGCGCAGCGCGCCGTCCAGGATCCGCCGCGAGGACGCGGCCAGTTCGCGCGGCAGGCCGGCGGCGCCGAGCTGCTGGCGGGCGACGGTCAGGGTGGCCGCGAAGTCCTGGAGCGGCCGCACCCAGCCGCGCCCCTCGGGGCCCTTGAGGTACGGGGCGAGGATCGTGTAGATGCCGAGCGGCACGTGGGCGATCGACTTCGCCAGCTCGAACACCTCGGCGACGGGGTGCAGCGACTCGCGCTCCCCACCGTCGACCAGGGTGTACCGGCCGCCCCGGGAGTCGTTCTGCACGACGATCACCGGGGTGAGGCGGGTGGTCAGCCCGGCCTTCAGGGCGGCGTAGTCGCGCCGCATGTCGGCGTTGACGGCGAGCAGCGCGTCACGCGCCCGCCGCTGCGGCGCGGAGCGGAAGGCCACCAGGTCGAGGTCGTGCGGATCGATGTCCGCCGCGTGGTCGTTCCGGTACTGCGCCATCGTGCGCCCCACTTCCCGGTCGCGGATCGTTCCCTCCCCACGGTCCCGGTCCCGGTGTCCCGGCCGACAGGGCCGGTCGTCCCGTTCGCCGCCGGTTTGACCCACTGTGCGATAGATCACGGCGACCGCCGGCGCCCCCGCCACCTACGATTCGGGAACGATGCACCCGCCCCGGTCGAGGAGACGGCACCCGTGACCACCAGCACGAGCCCGCGCGAGAGCGGTAACGAGAGCTACTACGAGCGGACGGGCGAGCACACCTTCAAGCCCACCGCGCACGCGGGCGGTGCGTGGAGCGCCGACGAGCAGCACTTCAGCCCGCTGGCCGGCCTGGTCGTGCACGCGATCGACCAGCACCTCGCCCAACGCCCCGGCGGCCTGCTGCTCTCCCGGATCAGCTACGACATCCTCGGCCGGATCGCGCTCGACGAGTGCGAGATCACCGTGGAGACCGTCCGCCCCGGACGCACCATCGAGCTCCTCGAAGCGACCGTGACGACCGGCGGCCGCGCCGTCGTCCGGGCCCGCGCCTGGCTGCTGGCGGCCCTGGACACCTCGGCCGTCGCCGACAGCCCGCGCGAGCCGCTGCCCGCGCCCGACAGCCTCCCGGCCTGGGCCATGGACGACGCCTGGGACGGCGGCTACATCTCCTCGATCGACGTCCGCCGCGTGCCCCCGACCCGCCGGGGCCGCGCGACGGCCTGGCTGACCTCCCGCGTCGACCTGGTCGCGGGCGAGCCGAGCAGCCCCCTGGCCTCCTTCATCGCCATGGTGGACACCGCCAACGGCATCGCCCCGCAGCAGGATCCGACGGCGTGGATGTTCCCCAACGTCGATCTGACCATCCACCTTCACCGCACCCCGGACGGCCCGTGGACCGGCCTCGACACCACCGTCACCTTCGGCCCGACCGGCCAGGGCCTCACCAGCACCGTCCTGCACGACGTCCACGGCCCGGTCGGCCAGGCCGAACAGATCCTCACCGTCCGGCCGCAGCCCCGCCCCTGACCGGGCCCGCCCGCCCGCCCGTCCGCCCGACGACGACGGCGGCAGTGGAGTCAGCAGCCGGGGCCGGTCGGCGCGGACGACGTCAGGCTGATCGCGGCCGTCCGCAGCTCGGCGGCCCACGTCCGCGGGTGGAGTCCGACGGCGTGGTCAAGGCAGCACACGCATGGCGGGATCAGCCGCCCGAATGACCGCTCCTCCTCGGTTTCGACCTCCGTCTCCCCCCAACTCGTCCGTCGCGAGGTCGGCGGCGTCGATCTCCCGGTCGACGAGCCTCGCCGCCAGTCGGCGCAGGGCGGGGCGCCGTGCCAGAACCGGATCGGGCAGGGCGATCCCGGACTCGGAGCGTGCCCGCTCGAACGCGTCGCGGAAGTCGTGCGTGTCCGCGGTGCGCGGCAGGCCGGCGAGCTCGCACAGCGTCAGGGTGTCCAGCCCGGCCGCGAGTGCCTCGGCAGCGATCATCGGCAGGTCCTCCGGGCGGCTCTCGTCCGCCCGGTAACGGCACGCCACCTCACCCGGTGCCGCGAGACCGCCCTGCGTCGGGGCTTCCGGTTCCCGTGTCGCTTCCACTGGTCGCACGGCTCCCACCATGCCGCCACCGCTCCCGAGGAGGCCGCCCGGGCGGCGGTGTCGTCGGCGCCCGGCCCGGAGACGGGTCGATCACCCGCTTCGGGAAGGCCCCGCCGCCGTGCGTCGCGCCGGTTTCGGGCAGCCGCGTCAGGCCCCCGGACCCGCCGCGTAGGCCAGCGG
>NZ_BAAAKJ010000478.1:0-817 GCF_039527695.1 Kitasatospora putterlickiae | reverse complement strand
CCCGGACACCCGGCCGGCGCCCCGGCCGCCGAGGGCACCGGCGACGCCCGGGCCCGCCGCGAGGCCGACCTGCTGGCCACCGGCCTGGAGGCCGGGCTGCTGGACGCCGAGGCCGCCGTCGAGGAGGCCCCGATCGCCGCGCCCGACCCGCGCCGCCACCCCTCGCACCCCGACTTCGTCCCCAGCCAGACGCCGTCCCGGGAGTGGACCGACACCCGGCTGACCTCGCTCGCCGAGGAGGGCACCGCCCTGATCGACGTCCGCCCCGGCCCGCTCGGCACCCTGGACGTCTACGCCTTCGCCGACGGCACCACGCTCTGCGTGGCCCCGGGCGACCGCGAGGCCGCGTACCGGCTGATCGACGCGGTCCGGGCCGGCGAGAACGTCCGGCTGCTCGGCGGCTCCCGGTTCTCCGGCTCCTACTCGCTGACCTTCTCCACCGACGAGGACACCGTCTACGTGCTCGCCGACCGGGTGGTGGCCAGCATCTGAGCCGACCACCAGACGGGCCCGGGGGCCGACCGGATCAAGGGGTTACCGATCCGGTCGGCCCCTCGCCTTTCCGTCCCTGGTGACAGGTGCCGCCGAGGTGCCGGGTGCCGCCGGGAGCGGTCAGACGGCCGCCGCGGTCTGCGCGAGCCACCCCAGGGCGTGCGCCCGCAGCGCCTCCGCCGTCGCCGGCCCGTCCGCCAGCGCCACCACGGCCTCCCCGGGCAGCACGGCCAGCGCCGCCACCAGGTCGTGCCCGACCACCGCGAGCTGGTCGCCGACGGCGAACGCCCCGGCGTCCGGCAGCTCGCGCCGCGCCCTGCCCTCC
>NZ_BAAAKJ010000477.1:0-1174 GCF_039527695.1 Kitasatospora putterlickiae | reverse complement strand
CGCCCGACCCCGCGCCGCCCGCCCCGGCCGTCGTCACCGGGGACGTCCGCCCGGTCGACCGGGCCGCCGTCCGCGACGGCGGCACCCTGCGCTGGGCCGTCGACACCGTCCCGGCCACCCTGAACGTCTACCAGCCCGCCGCCACCGCCGGCTCCGCGCTGCTCGCGCACGCCCTCTACCCCGCGCTGTTCCGGCCGGACGCGCACGGCGAGTGGACGCCGGACCCGGACTACCTGACCGCCGCCGAGTCCACCCCGCCCGGCCGGCTGCCCCAGGTGGTCACCTACCACCTCAACCCGCACGCCGTCTGGAGCGACGGCACCCCGCTCTCCGCCGCCGACCTGATCGCCCAGCGGGCCGCGCTCTCCGGCCCGGACCCCGCCCACCCCGCCACCGGCCCCGCCGGGTACGCGGCCGTCGACTCCATCGCCCAGGGCGCCGACCCGCACGAGGTCAAGGTCACCTTCCGACAGCCCTACGGCGAGTGGCAGGCCCTGTTCGGCCCGCTCTACCCCGCCGCCGAGACCGCCACCGCCGCCGCCTTCGGCCGCGCGCTGCCCGGCGGCACCGCCCACCCGACGGCGGGCCCGTTCCTGGTCGACGGGTACGACCCGGTGGGCGGGAAGGCCACCCTGGTCCGCAACCCGTTCTGGTGGGGCGAGCAGGCCAAGGCGGACCGGATCGAGTTCCTCGCCGTCCCGGCCGAGCGGCGGACCGAGGAGCTGGCCCAGGGCCGGCTGGACCTCGCCCCGCTGACCACGGCGGTCGAGCACGCCGGGCCCGACCCCGCCGAGGCGCTGCGCCGGGCCGGAGCGCTGCCCGGCGTCACCCTGCACCGGGCCGCCGGGACCGGCCTCGCCCAGCTCACCCTGAACGCCGCCCGCGAACCGCTCACCGACCCCGTGCTGCGCCGCGCGCTCGCCCGGGCCGTCGACCGGCGGCACGCCGCGGACGCCGCGCTGACCCCGTTCGGCCTGCCCGCCGCGCCGCTCGGCCACCACCTGCTGGCCGGCGACCAGCCCGGCTACCGGGACGACGCCGACGCGCTGGGCGGCGCCGAGCCCGGCCGGATGCTGGACTCGGCCGGCTGGAAGCGCCCCGCCACCGGGGGCACCCGCGCCCGGGGCGGCCGCGAACTGGCGCTCACCCTGCTGGTCCTGGCCGCCCTGCTGGT
>NZ_BAAAKJ010000476.1:0-2470 GCF_039527695.1 Kitasatospora putterlickiae | reverse complement strand
CCGCCGGCCGCGCTCGGTCTCCGCGCGGTACTCGGCGAGCTCACCGGGTTCGCCGGGCTCGCCGGGTTCGAGTTCCTCGACCAGGCCGGCCAGCTCGTCGGCCACGACGAGGTCCGGGGTGGGCTCGGGCTGCCCGGGGCGTCCCGGTTTCCTGAAGATTGCCATGCTCTGGCCGTACCCGGCGGCGCGCGGCGGTACGCCGCCGGGGTGTCCCGGTCCTGCGACAGGACGACGGCGGCCGTGTGCCGGGGAGCGGAGCGCCCCGGCGGTTCAGTCGGTGATCTCCACGCCCCGCCAGAACGCGACCCGGCCGCGGATCCGCTCGGCCGCGGGGTCGGGGTCCGCGTAGTACCAGGCCGCGTCCTGGTTGGTGGCGCCGTCGACGTGCAGCGAGTAGTACTCGGCGGTGCCCTTCCAGCCGCAGACGGTGGTGGTGTCGGACGGACGCAGGTACTCGGTGCACACGGAGTCGGCCGGAAAGTAGTGGTTGCCCTCGACGACTACCGTGTGGTCGCTCTCCGCGACGACGACGCCCTGCCAGCGTGCTGTGGTCATGCCGGGAGTCTGCCCCACGGGACGCCGCGCTGTCAGCAGGGCCTCCGGGCGGTGACGCCAGGGCAGCGGCAACCAGAGCGGTGGCGTCAGGGCAGTGGCTGCGCGTGCACCGGGCAGTGCGGGGTCTGGTGGCCGCCGCTGGCGAGCATCCGGACCTCCCCCGCCTCGCTGATCTCGGCGCGGACGATGCCGGTGGCGTCCTCGTACACCGGGTGACCGCCGGGGCCGGAGGCGCTGGTGCGTTCGACCACGACCACGTCCTGCGGGGCCTGGGTGCCGGGCGTGCCCGGGAAGGTGAGTGCGTAACGGGTGACGGGGCTCATCACCGACCTCCTGGTGCCTGTGCGACGCCGTCCCCTAGGCGGTGGCCCGGGCGGGACGGGCGGAGGCGCCACGGACCTCCAGTTCGGCGAGCAGGCGTTCGGTGGCCTCGGCCACGGCGTCCACGGCCCGGTCGAAGGCCTCCCGGTTGTGCGCGGCCGGGGCCCGGAAGCCGGATACCTTGCGCACGTACTGGAGCGCGGCCGCGCGGTAGTCCTCCTCCGTGGCGTCGGGCGTCACGGGGGGTCTCAGCGTCTTGATACTGCGGCACATGACCCCAGTCTCCCGCGCGGGCGCCCGGGTGGCGACCCCCGTCCGTCACCGGCCCGCCTCACGCACCACACGGGTACGTCATCCGATCCGATTAGGATTCCGGACGAACAATCCCGGCTCGTCCCGTTCCTCCGGAGTTTCCCCTTGCCTCTCGCCCTGGTCGCCCTGGCCGTCACGGCGTTCGCCATCGGCACCACCGAGTTCGCCGCCATGGGGCTGCTCCCGCAGGTGGCGGACGGTCTGGACGTCTCGATCCCGCAGGCGGGCTGGCTGATCTCGGCCTACGCGCTGGGCGTGGTGATCGGGGCGCCGCTGCTCACCGCGCTCGCCGCCGGGCGGCCGCGGAAGGCGGTGCTGGTCGCGCTGGCCGGGTTCTTCGCCTTCGGGAACCTGCTGTGCGCGCTCGCCCCCGACTTCTGGACGCTGGCCGTGGCCCGGCTGGTCACCGGGCTGCCGCACGGGGCGTTCTTCGGCGCCGGGGCGGTCGCGGCGGCCGAGCTGGTGGCCCCGGACCGACGGGCCCGGGCGGTCGCGGTGATGTTCTCCGGCCTCACCCTGGCCAATGTGGTCGGGGTGCCGGCCGCGACGCTGCTCGGCCAGCACCTGGGGTGGCGGTCGACCATGCTGGTGGTGGTCGTGATCGGCGCGGCCGGGGCGGTGGCGATCGCCCGGCTGGTGCCGGCGCTCCCCTCCCCCGCGCGGAGCGGCCTGCGGCACGAGCTGGGCGCGTTCCGCAGCGGGCAGCTCTGGCTGGCGCTGGCCACCGTGGTCTTCGGCTGCGGCGGCTTCTTCGCCTGCTACTCGTACATCACACCGCTGCTCACCGAGGTGTCCGGCTACGCCACCGGCTCGGTGACGCTGGTGCTGGCGCTGTTCGGGGTGGGGATGACGATCGGCAACCTGCTCGGCGGGTACGCGGCCGACCGCGCGCTGCGACCGACCGTGTGCGGCGCGTTCGTCCTGCTCGCCGCCGTGCTGGCGCTGTTCGCGGTGACCGCGCGCGCCGAGTGGTCGGCGGCGGTGACGGTGGTGCTGGTCGGGCTGTTCGGGTTCGCGATCGTGCCCGCCGTGCAGACGCTGGTGATGCGCGAGGCGCGCGGTGCGCCGACGCTGGCCTCGGCGACGGTGCAGGGCGCGTTCAACCTGGCCAACGCCCAGGGCGCGTTCTTCGGCGGGCTGGCGCTGGACGCGGGGCTGGGCTGGACCGCGCCGCCGCTGGTCGGCTCGGGCCTGGCGGCCTCGGGCGCGGTGATCGCGCTGGCCGCCTGGGCGGCCGACCGGCGGCGCGGGAGGACGGCGACGGTCGTGGTGGCGGGCGGCG
>NZ_BAAAKJ010000475.1:0-840 GCF_039527695.1 Kitasatospora putterlickiae | reverse complement strand
GAGCGGCCGGTCGTCGGCGAGCAGCACCCGGGCGAGCGCGAGCCGCTGGCGCCGCCGACGCACCGTCAACTGGATCTCGTCCGCCGCCGAGCGCGCCGTCCGCATCAGCTCCGAGCGGATGAACCGCCGGTCGGTGATGTCCCCGCCGTCCGAGAGCACCCGGGCCGTGCGCGGCGCGTGCGACAGCAGCCCGAGCACCGGCAGCCCGAACTCCCGGGACACCTCGGCCCCCGAGTACGGCCCCTCGGCGACCAGCAGCAGCCCCAGCGCGTCCGAACCCGTGCCGGCCGTCGCGAGGTCCTCGGTGAGCGCGGTCAGCCGGGGCCGCACGGCGCTCAGCCCGCGCAGGGTGGTGCGCACGGTGGCGGCCACCACGTCGGCCCGGCGGGCCAGCACCGCGCTGGTACCGGTCGCGCCGGAGCGGCCGAGGTCGAGGATGACGTCGTAGCCCTGCGGCTCCAGCCCGCGCAGCACCTCCACCAGCGGCTCCCAGGTGTAGGCGAGTCCGGGGGCCTGGGTGGGGTCGGTGAGTCCGGGCAGCAACAGGCGTTCGGCGTTGCCCTCCGGCGAGATGTCGATCAACTGCTCCCAGAGGGCCTGGGCGAGCAGCCCGCGCCGGTCGGCCACGGCGAGGTTGCGCAGCCCGTAGACCGCCTCGACCCGGCCCTCCAGGGCGCCGGCCAGCACGGCGCCGCCGTCCGGGTCGCACTCGACGAGCAGGACGCGGCGGCCGGGCTGCAGCGGCCAGGCCAGCAGCAGCGCCAGCGCCGTCGTGGTCGCGCCGGGCGCCCCCGGAGCGCCGACCACCGCGATCACGGCCATGTCAGTTCCCACCCGCCC
>NZ_BAAAKJ010000474.1:0-4358 GCF_039527695.1 Kitasatospora putterlickiae | reverse complement strand
CCGTCGGAGCGGGCCAGCGCGGCGGCCAGCCCGGCCCTGACCTGATCGCGGTCGGCGAGGCCGAGCACGTCCAGTACGGCCGCGGCGTCGACCGTCTCGGCGGGCCCGATCCGCAGCCCGTGGCCGCGCAGGGCGCGCACGAAGCCGGTCAGCCGGGCGGCGATGTCGGCGGGGTCGGCGACGTCGGAGGGGCCGGCGGCCGGCCGGGCCGTCGCGGCGCCGTCCCCGGGCGGGGCCGGGACGGTCATGCCACGGTGAGCTTCCGCGCGGCCTTCAGCACATCGTCCTGGTGCTTGAGGATCACACCGAGGGTGGCGCGCACGACCGTCTCGTCGAGGGTGTCGGCGCCGAGCGCGAGCAGGGTGCGGGCCCAGTCGACGGTCTCGGCCACCGAGGGGGCCTTGCGCAGCTCCATCGCCCGCAGCGCGCCGACCACCCGCACCAGCGACTCGGCCAGCGTCGCGTCCAGTCCGGGAACGCGCAGCCGGACGATCCGGCGCTCCAACTCGGCCTCCGGGTAGCCGAGGTGGAGGAAGAGGCAGCGCCGGCGCAGCGCCTCGGAGAGCTCCCGGGTGGCGTTGGAGGTGAGCAGGACGAACGGGCGTCGGCTCGCCGTGATGGTGCCCAGCTCCGGCACGGTGACCTGGAAGTCGCTGAGCACTTCGAGCAGCAGTGCCTCGACCTCGACGTCGGCCTTGTCCATCTCGTCGATGAGCAGCACGGTCGGCTCCTCGCCGCGGATGGCGGTCAGCAGCGGCCGGGTGAGCAGGAACTCCTCGCCGAAGACGTCGGTGCGGGCCTGGTCCCAGCCCTCGTCGCGTCCGGCGGTGATCCGCAGCAGCTGCTTGGCGTGGTTCCACTCGTAGAGGGCGCGGGACTCGTCGATGCCCTCGTAGCACTGGAGGCGGACCAGCCGGGCGCGGCCGATCGCGGCGACCGCCTTGGCCAGCTCGGTCTTGCCGACGCCGGCCGGTCCCTCGACGAGCAGCGGCTTGCCGAGCCGGTCGGCGAGGAAGACGGTGGTGGCGACCTCGGTGGAGGCCAGGTAGCCCACCTCGGCCAGCCGGGCGGCCGTGTCGGCCACCGAGTCGAAGAACCGCGTGCCCTCGCCGCCCATGCGCGCCCCACATCCCCGTCGTCCGGTGCCTGTTGCCAGCACCCTACCCGCGGGTCACTTCGCTGTCCCGGGCACGGCCGCGCCCGGTCGGTGGCCGGGGGTCGCCGACCGGGCCGGTTCACCGGCGCCGCGGGGGCGCCGGTGGGCGCGTCAGTTGACGAGGACGACGGGGCTTCCGGCCACCGAGACGTCCCGGACCGGGCCGTAGGTGGCGGTGAAGTAGCCGACCGGGAAGCAGGTACTCGGTCCGGAGGACTTCGGCAGCGGCTGGGCGCCGAACCCGATGGTCTGACCGGTGTTGTTCGTCGTGCCGGCGAGGCCGCCGGTGGCCCGGTAGACGCAGGTGATGGTGCCGAGGATGGTCCTCAGCACCACGGTGGTCTGCACCGGCCCGGCGGTGCCCGGGCCGAGCGAGACCGGGTAACCCGCGGCGTCGCTCACCGAGTTGACGTAGGCGAGGTTGTTGACGGTGATGCTCTGCACGCCGGTCACGCCGATCACGTTCGAGGTGCAGGAGCCGAAGGTCTGGGTGTTGAGCGACTCGGTGGCGACCCCCTGGGCGGTGGGGTTGGTGAGGACGGTCGCGGAGAACGCCGAGGTGGCGCACTTGATGCCGGTCGTTCCGGTGGCGCTGGAGGAGAAGTTGGCGGTGGTGCCGGCCGCCAGGTCGGCGGCGAGCACGTCGCCGACGGAGACGTTCGGTCCGCCCGGCGAGGTGTGGGTGAGCACGGCGACGGCGGTGGTGGTGGCCGGGGCGGTGGCGTGGTCGGCGGCCTGGGCCGGGGCGATGGTGCCGGCGGCCGGCGCCGCGGCGGCGACGAGGGCTACGGCTGCGAGGGTGCGGCGGATGCGCATGGGGGTGTGCCTCTCGGGGTGAATCGGGTGGGGGAGCCCGTGCGGTCGGCGTGGGGCGCGCGCGGTGGCGTCGGCCGCGGCGTGACCGCGACGGAGTGGTGCGGGGGCGGTGCGGGGGCGGGGCGCCGCGGACGGCTGCTCGGCGGGCCCGGCGCCACGGGTCCCCGGTACGTGCGGTGCGGGTGTTCGTCGGCGGCTGCCACCGCCGGGCACGCGTTCGCCATACTGGGCGGTCGGAACGCGTGGGGGCTTCCCGCGGCGTTCACCGCGGATGGGAAACCCGTCAGTGTTGTAAACCTGGCGTCGCGTCGATGTCAAGGAGATGCACAGGAGTTGGCGATGAAACCGGAGGCCCGTCGAAACGTCGACACCGTCCTGCTGCCCGGCGCGCGCACCGGGCGCGATCCCGCCCGGTCGATCAAGCGCGGCCCGAGCCGGCTGCCGCCCGGGGTGGTCGCCGCGACCCAGCGCGAGCGGCTGCTCGACGGACTGGTGCTCACCGTGGCGCAACACGGCTACCAGCGCGCCACGGTGAGCGACATCTGCCGCGCCGCCGGGGTGACCAGGCCGGTCTTCTACGCGCTGTTCACCGGCAAGGAGGACGCCTTCCTCGCCGCCCACCGGCACGGCACCGCAGTGGTGATCCGGCGGATGGCGGCGGCGTTCGCGGCCGCGCCGGACTGGTGCACCGGGATCCGCGAGGCGCTGCGGGCGATGCTCGGGCTGCTGGCCGGGGTGCCGGCCTTCGCGGCCATGGCGGTCATCGAGCTGGACGCGGTCGGCCCGGCCGGGCGCCGTGAGCGGGACCAACTCCTCACTCGTTTCCGGGCGTTCTTCGCCGAGGTGCCCGAACTCCCGGGCGGGGTCGCGGCGGAGGCGATGGTCGACGCCGTGGTCGGCGGCGTCTACTGCGCCCTGCAGCGCCGCATCGACGCCGGTCGCACCGACCAACTCCCGGATCTTCTCCCGACCTTGAGCCTCTTCTGCCTGGCCCCCTTCCTCGGCCCGGCCGAGGCCGCGCGCCGCCTGGCCGTGGATCCCGTGCCGTAGGGCCGGTGCGCCGATCGCGGCGCCGGGGAGCGGGCGGTGATCCTTCGCGCACCCGTATTGACCCGCTCAATACCCGGCAGTAGCTTCCCAGTTACCCACCGCGGCCCGACCGGCCCGCCCCGCTGCCGAGGGGCGGCCCCTCCCGGCCGTGCCGCGGAACGCTGTCCGCGCCAGGACAACGTGCCAGTGACTGCCCGTCCCCACCATCCGAGGGAGCACACATGGCCACGTCCGAGGACGCCGCCCGCACCACCGAGAGCACCGCCGGCGCGGAGGCGCCCGTGCGGCGCCGAGGACGGGTCCGGCTGAAGCGCACCGCGCTGATGGCCGTTCCCGCCGTCGCCGCCGGTGCCGTGCTGATGACCCTGACCGCGCAGGGCGTGCTCGCCGCCCAGTTCGCGATCTCCGGCATGCCGTTCACCGTCACCGCCGACAGCCTGGAAGGCGTCGGATTCGAGCAGTTCGGAAGCCTGGACCACATGATCGAGGACAGCCCGAACGCCGGGGACACCGGCGGGCAGGTGCTGGTCGCGGTCTCCGCGATCAAGCGGGCGACGCTCACCAAACTGTGCCAGAGCGTCGAACTCGGCGGCATCAACCTGCTGATCAGGGCGGGCGACGCCGGGACGCCGGTGACCGCCACCGACCTCACCACCGACTCCGACCTGCTCACCGGCGACGCCGAGTTCACGAACATCGAGGTCGGCGGCGACGCGAGCACCTTCACCAAGGCCGGCGTCCAGGGCCTGCCCGGCGTCTTCGGGCAGCAGGCCGACGCCGTCACGATCCGCAACCTGCGGCAGCACAACTACGCCACCACCGCCGCCGCCTTCAAACTGCCCAACCTGCGGCTGAGCTTCAGCTCCGAGGGCTGCTGACGGTGGCCGCACCCGAGCCGACGCCGGAGCCGGTGCCCGCGCCGGTGCCTGCGGCGGTGCCCGCTCTGGATCCGACACCCGTGCCGACGCCCGAGGCCGTGCCGGCGGCCCGGAGCCGCCCGTCCTGGCGCGGCTGGCGGGGCCGGCGGCCGTTCTGGGGCGGAGTGCTCGTCCTGTTCGGCGGCGCGGAGATCCTCTTCACGCTGCGCGCCCCGCTGCCCGTCGTCCTGCACATCGGGCTCCAGGGGCTGTCCGGCTACCTGGTCCCCACGGTGATGGTGGTCTGCGGCCTGCTGATCCTGTTCAACCCGGCCCAGCGGCTGTTCTACTCCATCCTCGCCGTGCTGGCCTCGCTGGGCAGCTGGCTCACCTCCAACCTGGGAGGCTTCCTGATCGGCATGCTGTTCGGCGTGATCGGCAGTTGCCTCACCTTCGGCTGGCTGCCCGACCAGCCCCCG
>NZ_BAAAKJ010000473.1:0-2735 GCF_039527695.1 Kitasatospora putterlickiae | reverse complement strand
TCGGGCAGCGCGGCGGCGAGCGGACTGCCGGTGACGACACCGGCCGCCAGGTCGTAGGCCAGCTCCTCGTCCAGCTGTCCCTCGCCGCCGGTACGACCTCCCGCCCGCAGGCCTGCTCGACCGCGTCGGCCGCCCGCCATCGTAGATCGCACGCCCGTACGGCCGGCGGCGCCGTGCCCGCGTCGGCGGGACCGAGCGGTCCTCTCGGACAAGTTCGCTCGTTCGGGTGAACCCGCCCTGGTGCGTCATGCGGCAGTGGCAGGCTGAGGGCCGTGACAAACCAGACGGATGATTTCTCAAAGCCAGACCAGGACCGCACCGGTCTGGTCACCGGCTTCCTCGAATGGGCCAGCGCCCTTGCCGGCATCCTGCGGCATGTCGCCGACGGGGCTGACGGCCTCGTCCGCTGGGTCGAAGGGCTCAAGGCCGAGCTTCGCCGGTTCGCCACCCCCGGTCTCCGGCCTACGTAGCCGGGCAATCTGCGGGCCCGCCAGGTGCTGGGACACCCTGTCCCAGCACCGTCCAAACATGCCCCGCTATGTCCGGATGCTCGGCGTGATCCACAGTTGCAGGGTGCCGTCCTCACCGGTGGTGGCGAGAAGTCGGCCATCAGGGGAGAAAGCCACCACAATGTTGTCGCCGGCGAGGATGTCGACGGGTTCACGGGTGGCCAGGTTCCAAAGCCGCACCGCGCCGTCCTCACCGGTGGTCGCGAGCACCCGACCATCAGGCGAGAATGCCACGCAGAGGGTCTCGTTGGGGTGGCCGGTGAGGGTGCCGACGGGTTCATGGGTGATCGGATCCCAAAGCCGCACCATGCCGTCGTCGCCAGTGGTTGCGAGCACCCGACCATCAGGCGAGAACGCCAGCATGTTACTGCGGCCGACGTGGCCGGTGAGGGTGCCGACGGGTTCATGGGTGGCCGGGTCCCAAAGCCGCACCGCGCCGTCCGTGCTGGTGGCCGCGAGGAATCGGCCATCAGATGAGAACGCCACCCAACTGTTGTTGCCGGTGAGGGTGCCGACGGGTGCGTGGGTGGCCGGGTCCCAAAGCCGCACCGCGCCGTCCTCGCCGGTGGTTGCGAGCACCTGACCATCAGGCGAGAACGCCACGCTGATGCTCCCCCGGATGGTCCCGTCGGGGTGGCCGGTGAGGGTGCCGATGGGCCTGTGGGCGGCCGGGTCCCACAGTCGCACCATGCCGTCCTCGCCGGTGGTTGCGAGCACCCGACCGTCGGGCGAGAAGGCCGGACAGAAGCATTCGCCGGAATGGCCGATAAGGGTGCCGATGGGCTTGCGGGTGGCCGGGTCCCACAGTCGCACCATGCCGTCCTCGCCGGTGGTTGCGAGCACCCGACCGTCGGGCGAGAACGCCACGCCGGTGCTGTTGCCGTTGATGTGGTTGGGAAGGGGATCCAAGTGGATCCGTTCCCCTTGCTCCAGCGCACTCAGAAGCATGCGGGCGGAAAGCCCCTGTGAGGCGAGGATCCTTTGCAGGCGTGCGATCTCCTCGGGTCCGTCGTGCGAGGCGCCCGCCCGAAGCCCGGCCTGTTGGCCGCCAGGGTGTTCGGTGTTTTTGTGGGAGGACGGCGACTCCTCGATCGCCAGTCGGCGCTTCGTGGCCGTGGTGTCGGCAGTGGAATCGTCCGCGCCGAATCGTAGGGGCGACGGGGACCGGCTCTGGTCCTGCAGGGTCTTGAGCTTCGCCCAGCGGGATCTCCACTCAAGGAGCTGCGGGTGGTCCCGGGTGAGGGGCCGCGGCTGCTCGGCGTCGAAGGCGAGCAGGGTCCGGACCAGGGCCATGAGGAAGTCGAGGCTGGGCAGGTATTCGCCCGTCATGACGCTGCTGAGAGCGGAGACGGACAGCGGGCGGCCAGCGGGCGCGCGTTTGCTGATCTTCCCGTACGAGGGTTGACCGCGTTCGATCCGCAAGGTGCGCAGATCGGCCGCGAACTCCCTCAGTTCCCGGGTGAAGTCCTTTTGTCCGGCATCCGTGCCCTCGTTCCGCACCCCGGTTGTCTCCGTCCTCCCGTGACAGCGTGTCGGGCCAACGGTAGGACCAGGCCACTGGACGCCGCCGGAGTTTCCCGGATATTCCCGGACGTCCGGCCGGGCCCGGTGGTGTGCACCGCTGTCCGCCCCGCTGCGGTGGTGATCGGTTTCGCACGGGATCGTCCGCCTAGTGGTGAATCCCGGCCCAGGACGGGCTGAGCTGGAGCCATGACCAACCACACGAACGCAGCCCCCGACCCATCGACCGCGCCCGCTCCGCTCATGAGCATGCACACCGCACTCGTGCTGCTTGCGGCCGCCTTCATCGGCCTCGTTGCCGGCGCCCTGACCTTCCTCGGCGGCGGTCCGGTGGCCGCCGCGGTACTGGCCGGTCTAACCGGCGCCGGGGCGAGCGTGTCGGTGCTGCACAAGCTGATCGGTTGACCCCGACGAGGCACCAGAAGAGGGAAGGATAGATCCGGGCCGGATCTGCAGCCCAAACTGGGCCGTCAAGATCACCTGGCGATCGGTCAAGCTGGACGAGCGAGGCCTCGGCGAAGACGCCGCAGACTGCCAGCAGAGCGCGGAGCACCTGGAGCGATTGGAGGCCCGCGTCTGCCTGCCGCCCGCTCTCGCCGTCCCCGGCCCGGCGGACGAACGGGACGCCGCCGTGAGCCCCGCCGGCCCAGCCACCGCCAAGGCCGCGGCCAGCGTTCCTCAGGGCGTCGGGCGCTGAACCGGCGG
>NZ_BAAAKJ010000472.1:0-1101 GCF_039527695.1 Kitasatospora putterlickiae | reverse complement strand
CTCACAACCGACCCTTGACGCAGCCCAGACCGCCCTAACTGAACGGCGTTGGTACTAGCGGGCGGTGACCCGGAGGTTGGCGAGGAGCGTGGTGCCGTCGGCGGAGGTGGCGAGGACGCGGCCGGAGCGGTGCCAGTAGGTGACGGTGCCGGCGTGGCGGCGCACGCCGATTCCGGGGCCGGGACCGGCGGCGGCACCGGGGAAGAGCAGGGAGAGCGCGGGGGCGGCGGACGGGCCGGTGCCGGCGTGGACGCGCAGGTCCGCGCCCTCGGGGACGGTGAGCGCCCAGTGGTCGCCGTCGGTGGCGGGGGCGGACGGCGCCGGGCCTTCGACCCGCAGTTCGGCCGTCGGGAGGTCGGACGTCCAGCGCAGGAGGATGTGGTCGTCCGGCGTCGCCGCGTGGGTGGTGAGCAGGTGGCCCGCGGCGAGGGCGGCCGCACCGAGGGGGAGATCGGTCAGGGCGTCGTCCACCCGCAGCCGCCCGCGCAGCTGCCAGCCCGGCAGGTCCCAGCGCCACACCTCGGTGAGCGGGGAGCCGTCGGGCAGCGGCGAGCGGACGATGGCCGCGCAGCCGCCCGGGATGCGGGTGACGCCGCCCACCAGCCGCTGCTCGCCGCCGAGTTCGCGCCACACCACGGTCGGGCGCGCGGCCAGGGTGTCAAGGACGACGATGCCCTCCCCGTCCGAGGCGAGCAGGTGCCGGCCGTCGTAGGACGGCGCCGCCCGCCGGGCCCGCAGGGTGGTCCACGGCCGGACGGTGCGGGTGGCGAGGTCGAGGCGGGCGAAGCCGCGCAGGTCCGGGCCGTGGTCCTCGACCAGCAGGGCGCTGCCGCCGTGGTCGGCGAGGACGAGCCGGTCGGCGGGGGTGTCCCAGTGCGCGCGGGTGCGGCCGTCCGGGGCGAGCAGCCGGACGCCCGCCTGGCCGCAGGCGACCAGCAGGGAACCGGAGTCGAGCAGGGCGGCGTCCAGGACCGGGAGGGTGCCCGGACGGTCGGCGGCGGTGTACGCGGGGGCGGTGACGCGCGGGCGGGGCGGCGGACGGGGGCGGGGCAGGTCGGCGGCCGTCAACGGGTCGGCGCGGCGCAGCAGTCGGTCGAACAG
>NZ_BAAAKJ010000471.1:7235-9610 GCF_039527695.1 Kitasatospora putterlickiae | reverse complement strand
CTCTGCACCAGGCGGGTCAGGAAGCGGTCGGTGGCGACCTTCGCCACCGCGTCGCCCTCGCGGGCCAGCTTCAGCACCCGGGCCACCGCCGCCTCGTCCAGCGGGTTGAGCGGCTTGCCGGTGGTGGAGAGCAGCCGTTCCGGCGTCACCTCCTGGCCCAGCAGGTGCAGGGCGCCGATCTCGCCGGCCGCGCCGCCGAAGCCCCGGTGCAGGCGGCCGTTGATGAGCGAGCCGGCGCCCGGGCTCAGGCCCGCCATGACGAACACGACGTCGTCGGCGCCGACCGCCGCGCCCTGCCAGTGCTCGGCGATCGCGGCGAGGTTGGCGTCGTTCTCGATCATCACCGGGCAGCGGAACGAGCGCCGCAGCCGCGCGCCGAGGTCCAGGCCGGTCCACCCGGGCATCGCGGTGCCCAACTGCACGGTGCCGTCCCGGTCGACGATGCCCGGCGTGCCGACGCCCACCGCCCACAGGTTGTCCCGGGACACGCCCGCCTTGCGCAGCACCTCCGCGACCACCGACCGTACGGCGGCGAGCCGTTCCTCCGGGTCCAGGGTCTCGTCGACCGGGCGGAAGTGGGTGCCCACCACGTCACCGGCGAGGTCGGCGAGGATGATCCGGATGTCGTGCACCCCGATCTCGATGCCGAGGATGTGTCCCGCCTCGGCCCGGAAGCGGAACCACCGGGCCGGTCGGCCGCGCCGCCCCGAGCCGGGCTGACCGCCCGGCTGCGGCTGCTCGACCTCGGCGACCAGGCCGGTCTCCACCAGGCCCTCGATCACGCCCTCGACCGTCGGCCGGGACAGTCCGGTGTCGCCGACCAGCTGGGTCAGGGTCACCGCGTGGCCCTCGCGCAGCGCCCGGAGGGTCACCGCCGCGTTGATCCGCCGCAGGAGTGAGGAGTCGCCACCGGTGAGTCTGTCCGCCAAGACGCTGCCCTTCGCCGTTCCGCGCGACTGCCCTGGCGCGCGTGCCGTGTGGACGGGCGCCGCCGGGCGACGCCACCGGCCGGTCGTGCCGGAGGCCGCCCCCGGGCGGACCCGCGGGATTTCAGCCACCCGGCGGAACGGCACGGCGGTGCTGCGCCGCCTTTGCCGGTCCGGGTGGCCCGAGCCGGATGCTACCGGGGCTCCGGCCTGCCCGGCGAGCATCTTCCCAGCTCATCCAGGCTTCGGTATCGAAATGGTACGGATCGGGTGGCAGTGCGTGACCCTACCCTTACCGCCCCACTGTCGCCGAGGGTCAGCGCAGACCGCCGGTCGCGCCGAGGTTCTGGCCGGACACCCACCGGCCGTCCGGGCCGACCAGGAACGCGATGACGTCCGCGACGTCCGCCGGCTGCCCGAGTCGTCGCAGCGGCGTCAGTCCGGCCACCGTCTCCAGCGCCTGCGGGGGATTGGTGGACCGTAGCAGCTCGGTCTCCACCGGCCCGGGGGAGACGGTGTTGCAGGTGATCCCGCGCGGCCCGAGTTCCAGCGCCGCGGCCTCCGTCAGCTGCTCCAGCGCGCCCTTGCTGGCCAGGTACGGCGCGATGCCGGGGGCCGGACGGCGGGTGTTGAGGGTGGAGACGTTCACGATCCGTCCGCCGTCGCGCATCCGGCGCGCCGCGTACCGCAGCGTCAGGAACACCGCGCGGGTGTTGACGGCGAGCACGGCGTCGAACTCCGCCGCCCCGGTCTCGGCGAGCGGCGTGCGGGTGAACGAGGCCGCCGCGTTGTTGACGAGGATGTCCAGCCCGCCGAGTTCCTCCTCGGCCGCCGCCATCAGCCGCTCCGCGCCGTCCGGTTCGGCGAGGTCGGCCCGCAGCGCGTGCGCCCGCCCGGGCCCTCGCGCGGCCACCGCGCGTACGACCTCCGCCGCCGCCGCGTCGTCGTGCCCGTACCCGAACACCACGTCGGCGCCGTCCGCCGTCAGCCGCTCCACCACGGCCCGCCCGATCCCGCGCGAGCCACCCGTGACGACCGCCGCCCGGCCCGCCAGCACCCCGGCCGACCCGTCCGCGGTCACCTTGTCCGCCATCCCGACAACCCCGTTCCCCGCCGGCCGCACACCGGCTTCAGGGAGAACCTACCGCCCGTCCCTCACCCGGGAGGGTGGTTTCGTAGCCGGACGAGTCGTCATTTAACATGCCGTTAAGCCGACTTCCTGTGATATGGCCCGCGCGGGTGGAGCGTGTGAGGGGTGCCTGCTCAGGGGCCTTATGCTGCTGCGCATGCTGAGCGAGACACGCCCGGTTGGTTCGAGGGCGGCCATCTTGTCGGATCAGGAGTTCGTGCGGGCGCAGACCCGGATCGGGCCGGTGCCGTTCGTGCCCGAGGTGCGCCTGCACATGGCGGAGGACGCCATCGCGCTGTGGGAGACCACCGAGGCGGCGC
>NZ_BAAAKJ010000471.1:0-7203 GCF_039527695.1 Kitasatospora putterlickiae | reverse complement strand
CGCCTGGGCGGGCGGCGTCGGGGTGGCCCGGTACGTGCTGGACCACCCGGAACTGGTCGCCGGGCGGTCGGTGCTGGACCTCGCGGCGGGCTCCGGCCTGGTCGGCGTCGCGGCGGCGCTGCGCGGCGCCCGGTCGGTGCGGGCCGCCGAGATCGACGCGTACGCCGTCGCCGCGATCGAGGTCAACGCGGCGGCGAACGGGGTGGAGGTGGCGGCGGCGGTCGAGGACCTGCTGGACGGCGACGGCGCGCCGGCGGAGGTGGTGCTGGCCGGGGACGTCTTCTACGAGCGCACGATGGCCGCCCGCTTCCTGCCGTTCCTGCAACGCGCCCGGGCGCGGGGCGCCGTGGTCGTCGTCGGTGACCCGGGCCGCGCCTACCTGCCGCGCGAGCGCTTCACCGCGCTGGCCGCGTACGAGGTCCCGGTGGTCGCGGACCTGGAGGACGCGGCGCTGAAGACGACGACGGTGTGGGGGCTCGCGGGTCAGTAGTTGACCCTGAGGTCAAATACTCTCTACGGTGGCGGCATGGGCAGGCCGAAGAGCTTTGAACCGGACGTGGTCGTCGCGCGGGCGATGGAGACGTTCTGGACCAAGGGCTTCGCCGGAACCTCCCCGGCCGACCTCGCCGAGGCGACCGGGGTGGCGAAGGGCAGCCTGTACCACTCCTTCGGCTCCAAGCGGGAGTTGTTCGGCAAGGCGCTGGAGCTGTACGGGCGGACCGGTGCGGAGCTGGCCGAGGAGGTCCTCTCCCGGCCGGGCACCGCCAAGGAGCGCGTCCGCGCGTACTTCACGCTGCTCGTGGATCTGGACCTGGACGGTCCGGTCCGGCGCGGATGCCTGGCACAGAACACGGTCGAGGAACTCGGCGTGCGGGACGAGGAGGCCGCCCGCGCGGTGCACCGGATCGAGCAGCGCATGATCGGGCTGCTCGCCGCCCGGATCGAGGAGGGCCGGCTGGCCGGCGACGTCGACCGGGGCGTGGACGCGGGCGCGCAGGCGCTGGTACTTCAGGCCACCCTCTCGGGGCTCCGGGTGATGGCCAAGACCTTCGACCGGGCGGTCCTCCACCGGATCATCGACACGGCGCTGGCGGGCTTCTGAGGCGTGACGCCCGTGGCCGCGGCTTTTTTGCGCCCTAATTTTTGACCTCAAGTTCAAAAACCGTACGGCATCCAAGGAATGGGGAGATCATGGACCTCGGCATCAGCGGGAAGACCGCCCTCGTCACCGGCGCGAGTCGCGGCATCGGCCTCGCGATCGCCCGCACCCTGGCGGCGGAGGGCGTCCGGGTGGTGGGCGCCGCCCGGACCGTCACGCCCGAGCTGGAACAGGCCGCCGCCGCGGTCGTGGCGGTCGACCTGAGCACCCGTGACGGGGCGCGGTCGGTCGTCGAACGGGCGCTCGCCGAGGTCGGCGGGATCGACCTCCTCGTCAACAACGTCGGTGCGGGCGACCCGGAGGCGATGTCCCTCAACGGCTTCCTGGACTCCGACGACCGGCTGTGGCAGCGGGTCTTCGACCTCAACCTGTTCAGCGCGATGTGGACCACCAAGGCGGCCCTGCCGAGCATCCTGGAACGCGGGGGCGCGATCGTGAACGTCTCCTCGATCAACGCCCGGACGCCCGCCGGAGCGCCGGTCGGCTACGCGGAGGCCAAGGCCGCGCTGAACCTGTTCGGCAAGCGCCTCAGCGAGGAGCTGGCACCGCGCGGCGTCCGGGTGAACACCGTCTCCCCGGGCCCCACGACCAGCCCGCAGTGGACCGACCCCACCCGCCTCGGCGGCAAGGTCGCCGCCGCCTTCGGGGTCGACCACGGCGACCTGCTCGACGACCTGCCCGCGAGGTTCGGCATCGCCTCGGGCCGCCTCACCGCCCCCGAGGAGGCGGCGGCCCTGGTCGCCTTCCTCCTCTCCGACCGCGCCGGCAACGTCCACGGCGCCGACTTCGTCATCGACGGCGGCACCCTCAAGGCCGCCTGACCGCGGCCGCGCCGTGCGCCTGGTGCGAGGGAGCCGCTGCGGCGGGTTGGGCCGACCGGGTGGGGTCGGGCGACCGGTGGTGTGGCGGAAGGTGGAGGGCGGGAGCCTGGGGGTGTGAGTGTTCGGGGCGGTAGTGATGCCGGTGTGCTGGGTACGGCGCTCGGGGTGGTGCTGGCGTTCTCGCTGGCCGAGGGCTCGTGGGAGTGGTTCTCCACGTACCTGGGGCTGACGCTGCTCGCGGTGGTCCTGGCGTTCGGGCGCGTTCCGGTGCGGGGCGGCGGCGGTTACGGGTGGAACCTGGCGGCGTACTCGCTGGTGGTGGGCCTGTGCGTGGCGCTCGCGCTGGCGCCCGCCTTGCAGCGCTGGGACTGGCTGTTCCCGATGGCCGGCACGCGGGCGGGGTGCGTGCAGGCGGGCCGGTACGAGAGTCTGCACGCCCAGGCCGCGCTCGGGGACCTCGCCGGGCGGGACGCGGCCGCGCTGGCGTACGCGCAGGAGCGGCAGGCCCGGGTGGCGGTGGACGACTGCCTCGCCGCGACCACCACGCGGTGGCTCCCCGTGTACGCGCTCGGCACGGCGCTGGTGGTGAGCGGGGGCGCGTTGGTGTGGGGGAGGGCGCGGCGGCGTGGGTGAGCTTCGGTCCGCGCCGCCGGATCGGGCGTGGATGGCGGGTGGGGCGGCGGGGGCGTGGTGCGCTGGAGCCCGATGTATGCGAACCGTCCCCGCCTCTGGAAGTGAGCCGTCCTGTCATGACCGTTTCCACCGAGCTCGCCGAACTCCTTTCCCGCATCCCCGACTTCGAACAGGCCCTCGCCCTCCAGCGTGACCTGGAACCGGACACGGCGATCAACCTGTCCGTCGCGGAGAACGTCCTGGTCTACCAGGACTCGATGCAGAAGATGGTGTTCGACCACATCGACCTGCTGCCGGAGAAGTACATCCACTACATCACTCCGTACGGCACCCCCGAGCTGCGCCAGGAGGTCGCGGCGCTGCTGTCCAAGGCGTTCGACGTCGAGGTGCCGTGGGCCGACGTGTTCGGCGCGGGCGGCGTCGGGTCGGCGCTGGAGTGCCTCGCGTTCGCGCTCCAGGACGCTCCGAGGGAGGGGGAGGCCGGCCCGCCGCCGCTGAAGGAGGGCGACGCGGTGCTGCTGCCGGCGCCGTACTGGCAGGGGTTCAACTGGTCGTTCGAGCAGCGGCCGAAGCTGACGTGCGTGCCGGTGCCGCTGGCCACGGAGGGGCCGGAGCGGTTCCGGCTCACGCTGGACGCGATCAGGGAGGAGTACTGGCGGTACTACCGAGTGCACGCCGAGTACCCCCGGCTGTTGGCGTTGACCAACCCGCACAACCCGTTGGGGGTGAACTACGGGAAGGAGCTGCTGGACGAGATCTACGAGTGGGTGCTGAGCGAGACCGAGATGCATGTGATCTCTGATGAGATCTACTGCCATTCGCAGGTCGACGGCGTGCGGGTGCCGTTCACGAGCGCGTTCGCGCTGGACGCGTACCGGCAGGCGCCGGAGCGGATCCACGTGGTGTGGGGGTTCGCGAAGGACTTCGGGCTCTCGGGGTTCCGGACCGGGTTCGTGGTGTCGAACTACGGCCCGGTGCGGCGGGCGATGCTGGGGACGGCGGGCATCGAGGAGAAGAAGCACCCGATGCCGTGGTTCACACCGGTCGACTCGCTGAAGCACTACGTGCTGGGTGAGTTGCTGGAGAGCACGGTGAACGGGGCCGGGGCGGAGCTGTACACCACGTACGCGATGCGGCGGTACAAGGAGCTGCTGAGCGAGAGCTTCGAGAAGGTCCGGGCCCGGCTGGTGGAGAGGGGGATCGAGTTCGTCCACACGGAGGGCGACAACCCGGCGCAGTTCTTCTGGCTGGACCTGACGGCGTACCTGGGGAAGCGGAAGGGGGAGGCGCCGTGTGAGCCCCAGAAGTTCACGCCGTCCCATGAGATGGACCCGGACGAGCAGTGGCTCTTCGAGTACTTGAGGTGCGAGCCCACGGAGGTGACGCTGCTCCCCGGCCAGACCATGCACTGCCCGGCACCCGGCTTCTTCCGCCTGTGTTTCACGGCGTATCAGTCGGATGTGGTGTGTCAGGCGATCGATCGAGTGGCGGAGGCCCTGGCCCAGTTGAAGTAGGGATGTAGGGGAGTGGTGGAGAGGTCGGGCCCCGGAGGAATTCGTTCCTCCGGGGCCCGACTCCTGTTCTTCGCGCTTGGATTACAGGGGTGCGAACGAGTGGGCGGTGCGGACCATTGCCATCGAGTCGGCGGGGGACAACTGAGAGCCATGAGCATGATCGACAAGGCCACTCGCTGCGCCCGCCGCTGACCGCTTCTCCTGGCGCAGGAAGTCGGCCCGTCCGACTTCCTGCGCCATAACCGCTTGACCGCTACGGCACCATGGAACCGTGATCGACAAGGAACGCGCGATCAGGCTCGTCGAGTCCTACCTGGCCGGCGACGGGCTGGACCGTGTCATCTACGCCGTGGACGAGTACTCGGTCGGCTGGCTCGTCTTCTGGGGCCCGCTCCGGTCCGCTCGTGCCGGCGGTGAACCCGGCGGACCCGTCGGTGGGGACAGTCACGTCCTCGTGGACCGGCACGACGGAAGCCTCCACTACGTCGCCGACGCCTGGTGGCCGACCGAGGGATGGGAGGACCACTACCTCCTCCAGACCAAGGGCGTCCGGCGCCCCGACCCGCTCGCCGCCGAGGTCCGGGAGCTGGTGAGGTCGGCCGGGGTCGTGCCCGCCATGCGGCACCTGCGCCGCCGGGCCCCGCGGTTGGGCCTGCCCGAGGCCAAGGCCTACCTCGCGGCCGTGCGGGACGGCGCCGAACCACCGGAGGACCTCGCGGCCCTCACCCGCGAGGAACGGACCACGCCGTTCTGGCCCGTCGACACCCTGGCCGGCCCGGTCGAGTAGCGTGCGCGGCGGCGGACCGGTCCTCAATCGACCCGCACTTCGGTGTTCTGGCAGGCGTGCAGCAGCCAGTTCCCGTCCTCCTGCTTGGTCATGACGTAGAGCGGGGCGCCCTCCGTGTCGCCCGCCGCCGAGTGGTAGACCTGCCGGACCTTGACGGCCGCCACGTCGGGCCGCAGGAACCGGGTGTGCACCGCCTCGTAGGTGACCTCGCCGTCCCAGCTCGCGTTCGGCAGGACGGCGCGGGTGAACTCGGCGATCGCGTCGAAGCCGATGAGGACCTTGCCGTGGGCGGTCGTCCAGAGGGCCTCGGGGTGGAAGAGCGCGAGGAATCCCTCGACGTCCTTGGAACGCTGAGTGCGCTCGACGGTGGCCACGACCTGTTCGATCGCCTTGATGTCTGCGGTTTCTGAGTTCATGTGGATCATCCTGATACCTCAAGTCGGCTTGAGGTCAAGGCGGTTCAGTTCAGGTGAGCGCGCAGTTCAGGACCCGGCCGTCGGACGTGCCGACGAGCAGCCGGCCGGACCGGGTGACCGTGAGCGCCGTCGGCACGGCGGGGACGCCGGCGACGGTCAGCCGGTGGCGCCGGCGGAGGCCGCCGTCGTGGAGGCCGAGCGTCAGGATCTCGCCGCTGCGGTAGGCGACGTGCACGGCGTCCCGGTCGGTGTCGAGGTCGAGGTCGGTGGCGACGTGGTCGGTGCGGAAGACCCAGCGGGGCGCGCCGTCGCCGGCCGCGCGGCGCACGACGAAGGAGCCGCCGGGCTGCAGCCCTTGGCCGTGGTGCACGGTGCCGGCGTGCACCAGGTCGCCGTCGGCGGTCTCGGCGCCCGGCCCGGGGAAGTGGGTCTCGCCGGGTACCCAGGAGAGCGGGAACAGGGGCCGGTCAGGTGCCCCGGTGGTGCGGCGGTCGCGGCCGCCGTACCGGATTCGCAGTCCGTCGGAGGGGGCGGTGCGGTTGGGAGGCTCGGGGTCGTCCTCCTCCCGGGCGAGGGTGGCCAGGACCGTGCCGTCCGGCGCTTCCTCGACGGCGAGCACGTGCCGGCGCGGCTCCCGGTCGGGGCTCAGTGCGTCGAGCGCCCGGCGGGCCGCGGCCTCGCCGTCGGGGCGCGGGGCGGGCACCCGGGGGCCCGCCAGGTCGGTGCCGGTGAGCGAACCGGGGGTGACGGCGCGCCAGTCCGGCCGCCGCACGACGGCGAGGTGGCCGTCGACATGCGCCTTGCGGTCCTTCCAGTCGTCGGGCGGCGCCATCAGCACCCGCAGGGCCTGCTCGTCGAGCCAGCTCAGCCCGAGGACCTGGCGGCCGAAGTGGTCCTCGATGAGGGAGGTGGCGGCGCCCGTCTCCCAGTCGAGCAGGAACAGTTCCCCCTCGAACAAGTAGCCGCCGTCGTAGCGCCCGGTGCCGACGGCCAGCAGCGGCGCCGTCGGGTGGAAGGCCAGCGCGTGCACCGGGAAGCGGGCGCGGAGCACGGCCCGGCAGCCGAGGTCCCCGGTGCCGTACACGCCCACTGTCGCCCATCTGGCGAATGCGGGCTCGCCCGCGACCGCGAGCAGGGCGCGCCCCTCGTCGGGCTCGGCGAGGACGGGGTGGCCGACCTCGGCGAACGGGCGGTGGCCCAGGACGTCGAGGACGGGCAGGTCGGGCAGGTCGGGCAAGCCGCGGGACGGGGAGGTCATGCCGGGGATTCTCCCAGCCGGGTCTCGGCGACTTCCTGGGCGGCCAGCACCTCGTCGCCGTGCTCGAAGGCCCAGGCGCCGACGGCGTCGATGGGCGCGAGGAGGGTGCGGCCGAGCGGGGTGAGCCGGTACTCGACGCGCGGCGGGGCGCCGGGCAGGGCGTGGCGGTCCACCAGGCCGTTGAACTGGAGGCGGCGCAGCGTCTCGGTGAGGACCTTGGAGCTGATGCCGCCGATCCGTTCCCGCAGCTCGACCGGGCGTTGCGGCCCGTCGCGCAGGGCCCAGAGCACCACGGCGTTCCAGGTGTTGGCGAGCAGGTCGAAGGCGAGCCGGGCGCGGCAGTCGGCGAGAAAGGCGTGGGGCGTGGCGTGGGGAGCGGCGTGGGGAGTGGTCACGTACCGAATGGTGCCTGACGAACTCTCTAGCGTCGGAGGCGACGGTTCCGAACAACTGGCGGAGGACTGCGTGATGAGGATCGGTGTGTTGGGCACGGGCAACATGGCGGACGCGCTCGCCACGCACTGGGCGCGGGCCGGGCACGAGGTGACGGTCGGCGGGCGGGACGCCGCCGCGGCCGAGCGGCTCGGCCTCGACCACCGTGCGGACCCGCAGCGG
>NZ_BAAAKJ010000470.1:3784-4300 GCF_039527695.1 Kitasatospora putterlickiae | reverse complement strand
CGATGCCGGAGGCCGCCCGGAACTCGGTGAGCAGGGCGGCGGCGCCGATCGGGCGGCCGGCGGCGCGGGCCCGGCGGGCGGCCGTCAGGGCGGTGTCGATGCCGTAGACGCCGAGCAGGCCGAGCAGCCGCTCCCGTTCGGGGCGGGTGAGCGGTGCGCCGTCCCAGTCCAGGAAGCGCCGGCCGGAGTAGAGGGCGCGGCGCAGGTCGGCGGCGGGGGCTTCGACCAGCCGGCGGACCAGCCCGGCGTCCGGTTCGGTGAAGTCGTCGCCGAGGGCGGTCTGGGCGAGCAGGCCGACCACCGGGAGCACCTCGTCGACGAGCCCGGCGAGCCGGGTGGCGTTGGTCGCGGCGACCTGCCGGGCGCGCGGCCAGGGGTCGCCGTGGCCCTCGCCGAGCAGGTCGATCCGGCTGAGCACGCCGACGGCGTTGAGCGCGGTCATCCGGCCGTCGGCCTGGGCGCGCAGGGCGGCCCCGGTCCGGGCGGAGAGCAGCACCGGCACCGCCGGGGCGGTCT
>NZ_BAAAKJ010000470.1:443-3713 GCF_039527695.1 Kitasatospora putterlickiae | reverse complement strand
GCAGTCACCGGCGGGCCGCAGTCCGGCGGCCTCCACGACCACCTCGGCGAGCCGGTCGGCGTCCCCGCCGAGGTCCCGGGGGTCGCGCGGCAGGCCGCCGGGCCGCCACTGGGTGGTGCCGTCGCGCAGCCGGACCTGGAGCCGGTTGAGCCGGCCGGGGCGGAACCAGGCGACCAGCGTGGTGCACTCGGTGGCGGCGGAGGCGGCGAGCCGGCGGCCGAGCAGGGAGTTCACCAGGGTGGACTTGCCCGCGTTCATCCGGCCGCCGACGGCGATCCGCAGGGTGCGCTCGGCCAGCCGCTCGTGGACGGCGCGCACCCCGTCGGCGGACGGGCCCGGGGGCAGCCGTCCGGCCAGCTCGGCGCAGAACCCGGCCACCACCGGGGCGAGTTCGGTGCCGGCCGGTTGCGCCCCGGCCCGTTCCGGTCCGGCCTGTTCCGCTCCGGCCTGTTCCGCTCCGGCCTGTTCCGCTCCGGCCTGTTCCGCTCCGGCCGGCGGGACGGTCACCGGGTCACCGCCGGGGCGGACGCGCCGGCCGGCGGGGCGGTGCCGCGCTGCTCGCGCTCCAGCAACTTGGCCAGGCGGCGGGCGGGTCGGCTCAGCCCGGCCACCTCCTCCTTGCGCTCCCGCACCTCTCCCTCCCAGTACGCGAGCCGCTTGGCCGCACTCTCCACCCCCTTGAACCAGGAGACCAGGCTGTCGATCCCGTTGGCCTCCCGGCGCAGGTCCTTGACGAAGCCGTTCGCCGTCTCCAGGCGGTTCTCGGCCTGCCGCGCCCGGTGGTCGAGCAGGGTGGACAGGCACCACAGGACCGGCACGGCGACCCCGCGCGGCGAGCGCCCGCAGGAGACCGCGACCGTCGCCCCGCGGACCCGTCCGCCGCCGGCGAGCAGTTCCTCCAGCGGGGCCGCGGCGGCCCGGGCCCGGGCCCAGTCGGCGGGTCCGGCGAGCAGGTCGGACTTGGTGTAGGCGAGGACGATCGGCAGCGGGGTGGACCCGTCGCCGACGGCCCGGTGCAGCAGCACGACGGTGCGGCGCACCTCGTCGTGGGAGTCGGGGTCGGTGGCGAGGCGGTGGGCGTCGGCGAAGACCACCACCGCGTCGGCGTCGGTGAGGCGGCCCAGCAGCCGCGCGGTCTCCGGGTCGTCGGCGGCCGAGTCGGTGAGCGCGCCGCCCCGGTAGTCGGTCCAGTGGAAGCCCGTGACCTCCCTGCGCCCGTACTCCAGTACGGCCTCCAGGTCGGTGCTCCGGGAGGTCGGCGGCGGATAGATCCCCTTCGCCAACCGCTTTCCGGTGTCCTTCAGCCGGCTCGCGACCGCGCTGTCCGCGGCGACCAGCCGGAAGCCCTTGCGCCCGGCGGCGAGGTGGGTGAACGCCGCGGCGAGGTAGCTGCTCTTGCCCGCGCTGCTGTGGCCGAGGGCGACCACCCGCAGGTTCGTCAGGTCCATCCGGTCAGCTCCTGTCCGGGTCGGGCGTGCCGGGGGTGGCGCCGAGGCCGTGGGAGAGGGCGAGGCCTTCGTCGCGCAGGGCGGTGAGCGAGCCGATCCGGCGCTTGGCGCGGTCCCGGGCGGCGGCGAGGTCGGCCGTCGCGGTGGCCAGGTTGCGCCGGTGGTCGACGAGCTGGCGCTCCAGCCGGAGCCGCTCGTCGGCGATCGCCTGGTCGAGCGCGGCGGCGAGCCGGTCGGTCAGCTCGTCGACGTGGCTGGTGATCTGGGCGGGGATCTCGGTGCTCAGCTCGGTGAGCACCCGGTTGAGGTGGCGGGTGGCGTCGCCGCGCACCCGGCCGAGTTCGGCGCGCCGGCGACGGCGGCGGGTGAGCACGGCGAGCATCGCGTAACTGGCCACGGCGGGCAGCAGCACGCTGCTGGTGACCAGGGCGACCACGGTGCCGAAGGTGGCGGCGGTGCCGACCGACGGGATGACGCTCTCGATCATGCCCAGGGCGCCGCCCTCCTGGTGCGTGGTGTGCACCATCTCCGGCAGGGCGGCGGCGCGTTCGGCCCGGATGACGGCGCCGTCGTCGGTCACCGCGAGCTCCGCGCCGGCCCCTTCGCCGCCCGCCCGACCGGAGTCCGTCCGACCGGCGTCCAGCACCGTGGCGCACTCGCGCCGCACCCGCTCCTCCAGCACGGCCAGGCCGCGCCGGGCGGCGTTGTCCAGCTGCAGCCAGACCGCCTCCACCTGGGCCTCCAGCTCGGCCGGGAACTCCTGGGCCAGGGCGGTCGGTTCGGAGGTGGCGATCCTCGCCTCGGCGTGCTGACGGACGTCGTTGAGGCTGCGCCGGAAGCCGAGCTGCAGGGTGTTCTTGAGGTCGCGGGCGCCGGTGCCGAGGGCGCGCCGCCACTGGGCGCTCTCCGGCTGGAGCAGGCGCAGCGCCTCCTCGGCGCGCTCGACCTCGGCGGCCAGGGTGGGGTCCTGGTGGAGCGAGCGCAGGCGCAGCTCCTGCTCGGCGAGCGGGACGGCGAGCGCGGCGAGGGCGACGTGCACCACGTTGGCCAGGCGCAGCTCGGCGGCGCGCGAGGCGATCCGGCGGCGCAGCAGCGCGTCCAGCGGCTCGAATCCGCTCTCCTCCAACAGCTCCTCGGCGTCCTGGAGTTCACCCGCGTCGGCGGCTTCGGCGGCGTCCCGGCGGGCGCGGTTGCTGACCGGGAACCAGGGGGCGTCGGCGTGCCGGGGGGCGTGCCGGGCGAGCAGTTCGCGGTTGCGTTCGAGGACGGTGGGCCAGGCGTCGTGGCTGTCGGTCTTGGTGAGCACGAACACCGTCTCGGCGGTGCGTTCGGTGGCGCGGGCGAGGAAGTCCAGTTCGGAGCGGGTGAGTTCGCTGGAGCCGTCGACGACGAAGACCAGCGCGTCGGCGTTCTCCAGTGCGGCCAGGGCGAGTTGGGCGTGACCGCTGACCAGGCCGCCGACGCCCGGGGTGTCGACGAGTTCCAGGCCGGCGGCGAGCAGCGGGACGGGCAGTTCGACCTCCACGTGGTGCACGTCGAGGCGGTGCGGTCGGCCGGTGGCCGGGTCGACGGCGGCGTACTCGGCGATCCGCTCCAGCGGGACCGGCTCCGGGCGCGGCACGCCGTCGGGGCCGTCCGGGGAGGCGGCGGTGGGGAGGAGGAAGGCCTCGGCGCGCGGACGTTCGCCGTGCCGGACGACGACGTGCACCCCGGTGGCGACGTCGGCGTCGACCGGGAGCAGGTCCCAGACGCCGACCAGGCTGTTGATGGTGGAGCTCTTGCCGCGCTTCTTCTCGCCGACGACGACCAGGGAGGCGGCGGC
>NZ_BAAAKJ010000470.1:0-390 GCF_039527695.1 Kitasatospora putterlickiae | reverse complement strand
GGTGGCCGGCTCGGCGGGGGCTTCGGCGGCGGCGCTGCGGGCGGCGCGTTCGAGGAGGTCGGCGGTGCGGGTCGCGAAGTCCAGGACGCGGGTGTGGGTCGGGGCTGCGGGGCGGGTCGGCGTCATGAGGGTTCTCCCGTGGCGGGGTCGGTGCGGTCGCCGGAATCGGTGGAGGGGTCCTTCGGCGGCTCTGCGGGCGGGGCGGGGACGGGCGGCGAAGCGGGGGCGGGCGGCGGGGCGGGCGGCAGCGGCTCGGGGTCGTCGTCGAAGTCGCCGAACATGCCGGACAGGTCGGCCTGTCGCGGGTCGACCGCCCGGCTCCGCCAGCGCGGCGCCGCGTCCGGGCCCGGATGGGAGCCCTGACCCGGCACGGCGGCACCGGGCGCGGCG
>NZ_BAAAKJ010000469.1:4057-6664 GCF_039527695.1 Kitasatospora putterlickiae | reverse complement strand
GGCGCCGGGGCGGCGGCCGGCTCCGGGGCGGTGACCTTGCTGAACGCCAGCGTGGGCGTGAACCCGCCGGAGCCCCCCTCGGCGGACGGCTGGGCCGGCTGGTCTGCGTGGGGCGTCGTTGCGGGGGCGGGGGCGGGGCCGGCCGCAGACTGCTGCGCCGGACCGTCAGAAGCGGAACCCACCACCCCCTGGCCGCCGGAGGGCTGCTGCCCCTGCGACCCGGTGGACCCAACCTCGCGCTCGGTGCTCACGGACGACCTCCATAGCTGACAGGACCAACAACCATAGTTTTTCGCACACCCGATTCGATTGCCGTAAGGACCCTTCTGAAGAACTCATAAGAATCCTTAGCCGGTCCCGACGACCGCCGCTGCGCCGCGCACCGGCCCGCCGCCTTGGCGTTCTCCCCGCCGCCGACTAGCCTGTCGCTCCGAACTGACACGCGGGAGCTTGGACCCACCAGGCTGAGAGTGCGCCGGTCGACCGTACGCCACGGATCCCGTGGGCGGCCGTCGAGGGGGCGCAGACCGCCGGAACCTGTCCGGGTAATGCCGGCGTAGGGAGATATCGGCCATGCCGCCTGTTTCGCCATCCTCGTCCTCCGGCGCGCCCGCGTCCCCGGGCGTCCCCCCGCAGCAGGACGCCGGAGGCGCCGTCCCCGGTTCCCGCGCCGCGGCCACCGACGTCCTGGAGCCCCCGGCCCGGACCGAGGCGCCGCTGGTGCTGGACACCGAGCCGCCCCGCACCCTGCGCTTCCGCGACCACTTCGCGCTCTGGATGAACCTGGGCGTGTCGCTGATCGGCTTCACCACCGCCGCGACCGTGCTCGGCGCCACCGGCAGCGAGCTGTCGCTGGCCGCCGCCGTGACCGCGATCGTGGCCGGCACCGTGGTCGGCACCGCGATGCTCGGGGTGGCCGCGCTGATCGGCGCGCGGACCGGCGCGCCCGCCATGGCGAACCTGCGCGGGCTGTTCGGCACCCGGCTGTCCTACGTGCCGACGGTGCTCAACATCGTCCAGTGCGTCGGCTGGGGCGTCTACGAGCTGCTGACGATCGCGCTCGGCGCGCAGACCGTGGTCGGCACCGAGGGCTACCGCTGGGTCTTCGTGGTGCTGGCCGGCGCGGTGACCACCGCGCTGACCATCTGGCCTCTCGGCGCGATCGCGGTGCTGCGCCGCTTCGTCGCCGCCGCGGTGGCGGTCGCGATGGTCTACTTCACCGTCCAGCTCGGCCGGCACGGCGTCCCCGACCCGGGCGCGGGCAACTGGCACGGCTTCCTGCGGGCGACCGACTCGATGATCGCGGTGTCGATCTCCTTCGTGCCGCTCGCCGCCGACTACACCCGGCACTCGCGCACCCCCGGCTCGGCGTTCTGGGGCAGCTTCTCCGGCTACACGCTGGCGCAGGTCTGGTGCTACGTGCTCGGGCTGATGGCGCTGCTGCAGGCGGACGGGGACCCGGAGCGGATCTTCGACTCCTTCCTGGGCGTCTGGGCCGGCTGGCTGTTCCTGCTGGTGCTGGTGCTGCGCGAGACCGACCAGTCCTTCGCCAACGTGTACTCGACCGCGATGTCGATCCACAACCTGCTGCCGAAGGTCGACCGCCGGGTGCTGACCGGCGGCACCGGCGTGCTGATCACCGTGCTCGCGCTGCAGATCACCGAGTTCACCGACTCCTACTACGCCTTCCTGGGGCTGATCGGCTCGGTCTTCGTGCCGATGTTCGCGGTGCTGGCGGTCGACTACTTCCTCGGCGCCGGGCGGCGCGGCTGGAACCTCTCCGCCGACGCGCCGTCCCGCTGGCTGATGCTGCTGCCGTGGGCGCTGGGCTTCGCCACCTACCAGCTGATCGCGCCGACCGCGGTGGCCGGCTGGTGGACGGACCTCTGGACCTCCGCGCAGGAGGCGCTGGGCTTCACCCCGCAGGAGTGGACCTCGGCCTCGCTGTTCGGCTTCCTGGTGCCGGCCCTGGCCACCTGGGCGCTCACCCCGCTCACCCGGGCCCGGGCGGCCGCCACCGCCGCGCGCTGACGCCCGCCGGGCCCCGGACACGGAGGCGAAGACGGCTCCACGGGTTGGGGCGGTCTTCGCCTCCGCTTCATGTCCGCGGCCTATCGTGTAGGGCGTGACCAGCCCCGATGTCTCGCCCGCGACGGCCCGCACCGCCCCGCCCGTCCAGGTGATCGCCCACCGCGGTTCCTCGTTCGCCCTGCCCGAGCACACCCTCGCCGCCTACCGCCGGGCGCTCACCGAGGGGGCGGACGCCCTGGAGTGCGACGTGCGGGTGACCGCCGACGGGCAGCTGGTCTGCGTGCACGACCGGCGGATCGGGCGGGTCTCGGACGGCCGGGGCACGGTGTCGGCGATGACGCTGGCGGAGCTGGAGGCGCACGACTTCGGGGCCTGGAAGACCGGCCGGCCGAGCGAGGACCCGGAGCTGCGCGGGGTGCTGCGGCTGGAGAGCCTGCTGGAGCTGGTCGTGAACTGCGGGCGCCCGGTGGACCTCGCGATCGAGACCAAGCACCCGGTGCGGTTCCGCGGCCGGGTGGAGACCGAACTGCTGCGGACGCTGGACCGGTTCGGGATCCGCGGCGCGGGCGGCGGCCG
>NZ_BAAAKJ010000469.1:335-4051 GCF_039527695.1 Kitasatospora putterlickiae | reverse complement strand
CGGGGGGCACGGCGTCAACGCCCGGATCATGAGCTTCTCCTCCGTCGCGCTGGCCCGGGTGGCGGCGGCCGCGCCGCAGTACCCGCGGGTGTTCCTGTTCGAGCGCGGCCTGGTGCTGCGCGGGCGGCTGCGCCCGGGCGCGCCGCTGCCGGGCGGGGCGCGGATCGCCGGTCCGGGCATCGAGCTGGTGCGGGCCCGGCCGGGCCTGGTGACCAGGCTGCGCGAGCTGGGCCACCAGGTGCACGTGTGGACCGTGGACGAGCCGGCCGACGTCGAGCTCTGCCTGGAGCTCGGGGTGTCGGCGATCATCACCAACCGCCCGGCCGAGGTCCTGGCCCAGCTCGGCCGCTGAGGTGATCGCGTGATCCGTGGTACCACTGTGGTGAACCGTTCAACCACCGTCGGCCGTTGATCGCCTTGGTAGGGACTCAAACCTTTCGGCAACGATTTCTGTCGCAATTCATACAGTTTCACGACGGAGGGTGAGCACCGAATCACCTGTCGCGCACCCACGGTGG
Source organism: Kitasatospora putterlickiae (assembly GCF_039527695.1). Taxonomy (NCBI): domain Bacteria; kingdom Bacillati; phylum Actinomycetota; class Actinomycetes; order Kitasatosporales; family Streptomycetaceae; genus Kitasatospora; species Kitasatospora putterlickiae. Next base: position 3,533 of record NZ_BAAAKJ010000469.1, on the reverse strand, counting down.
ACAGGCCTCAAATGTCCGTGCGGGATCGCCGCCCGGTCGTTTCCGACGTATTGCCAAGGGGCATCCATCCCTCGGCATACGCTGAAGGAGGTCCGGGGGTGGCGTTGATGGTGGCGCGTGAAGTGCCGACTTCATCGACCATGGCAGTGCCGCACGGCCCAGCGAGTGTCGGGGTCGCACGGCGCCGACTGCGTCGAGATCTGGGAGACCGCGAGATACCGGAACCGGTCATTGATGATGCTGTTCTGATCCTTTCCGAACTTTTGAGCAACGCCTGTCGTTACGCCCGGCCGCTCGGGCCGCTGCCGGCGCTCGGCCGGGGCGCCCGCGCCGAGGTCGTCGGACCGCTGCTGGTCGGCGGGCCGACACGGACCGGCGGGTCCACCGCACCGGGCTCCGCACCGGCCCCCGCGCCCGGGGACGGCGGCGAGGACGCCGGCGGCGTCCTGGTCCGCTGGCAGATGCACGCCGACGGCGTGCTCACCCTGGAGGTCACCGACGGCGGGGCGCAGACCAGGCCGTCGCCGTCCAGCCCCTCGCTGACCTCGCACGGCGGCCGCGGGCTGAGCATCGTGGACCAGCTGGCCAGCGACTGGGGCGTGCGCGACGCCCCGGGCGAGGTGACCGTCTGGGCGGCCCTGCCGGCCCGGGCCCGGCACGCCCGGCGCACCGGCGGCTGACACCGCGGCACCCGACGACGGCGACCGACCACGGCACCCGACGACGGCGACCGCGGCGACCGACGAGCACGGCGACAGTAGGCTGCCGGGAGCACAACACCACCGTTCCCGGGAGAGCCGCACCATGGGCAAGAAGGCCGCCAAGAAGGCGCCGCAGCGCAGCCAGTCCACCCCCGTCGCCACGGGCGAGATCCCCGTGGTCGGAGCCCGGGAGGACTGCCCCTGCGGCTCGGGCCGCCGTTACAAGGCCTGCCACGGCCGCGAGGCCTCGCACGCCGTCCAGGAGCTGGTGCACCGCCCGTTCGAGGGCCTGCCGGGCGAGGCGGACTGGGTGGCGCTGCGCGAGCTGGTGCCCGCCGCCACCGTGCCGCTGACGCTGGCCGCCGGGGTGGCCGGGACCGCCGCCGGCGAGGTGCCCTCGGTCACCCTGGCCACCGTGCTGCCGCTGGCCTGGCCCGCGCTGCGCCGCCAGGACGGCTCGATCCTGCTGGGCCTGCAGACCCAGTCGTCCTCCGGCGACCTCAGCCGCGACCTCGCGGACGCCCTGGAGCTGGCGCTGGCCACCGAGCCGGGCACCCCGGTGCCGGCCCGCCGGACCGTGCCGGGCGGCCGCCGGCTGCAGGACCTGCTGGACACCACCGCCGCCTTCGAGCCGGCCGTGCACACCGGCTTCGAGTTCTGGCTGGAGGACGCCGAGACCGCGACCGGCGAGGTGGCCGCCTCGCTGGAGCGCGCCAACGCCTCGGCGATCCCCACCGAGAAGCTCGCCGGTGTCGACTCCGCCTACTGGTGCGGCACCCCGGAGAAGAACCACCTGCGCTGGGTGATGACGGTGCCGGAGGAGCGGCTGCTGGACGCGCTGGCCCGGCTGACCGCCGCCGAGCGGTCCGCGATCGGCCCGGACACCCGCCTGGTCGGCTCGTTCCGGGCGCACGGCCTGACCGTCCCGGTCTGGGACCTGCCGCTCGACATGACCGCGGCCGACTGCGAGAAGCCGGCCGCGGAGTTCGCCGAGCGGCTCGCCGAGACGCTCGCCGACCCGGCCCCGCTCACCGCCGACGAGCGGCGGGCCCGGGCGAACCTGGTGAACCGTCAGGTCACCCTGAACTAAAGGCGGGACGGAACACCGGGTACTCCCGGCGGATCGAACGTGATACGCGTCACATTGTCGCCCGCGACCCGCAATTTCCGGGCTGCGAGGGCGTCTTGGAAATTGGCGCGGGCGCGGATCCTTGTTACTGTCTAAAGAGTCCGGTCGCTGGTGCATCCCCCGTCGCCAGCGGCCGGATCTTTTGTTTTCCGGACATCCCACGCCGGGACCGGTCGGCCGTGCCCGATCAGTACGGCGGCGACGGTTCGTCAGTACGTCGGGCGGCCGCTGTCCAGCTGGACCGCCGCCGCCACCAACTCGCCCAGCAGCGGCTCGACCTGCGGGAGCCAGACGCCGCCGTCGGTCCCCTGGCGGGGCGGCAGCACCCAGCGCACCCGGTCGCCGTCCCCGCCGCCGGGCGGCAGCGGCAGGAAGCCGCCGGCCCCGTGGTAGCGCAACGATCCCGGCACCCGGGGCAGTTGGACGAGCGCCTCGCCGAGCGCGTCGAGCGAGTAGGGGGCGACCAGCATCGCGTAGCGTCCCGGCATCGCCACGACCGGGCCGAGCCGCAGCCGCAGGGCGGCCAGGTAGGCGAGCGCGCGGGCGCCGGCCGCCGCCGGCAGGCTGACCGCGCAGACCGCCCGGCCGGTGGCGAGCAGCACCGGGGCGTCCGGGCAGCGCCGCTCCCACCACCAGCGCACCATCCGGGCGTCGGTGGTGGCCGCGAGCAGCGGCGGGTCGTGGGGGTGGGCACCCGGGACCGGGCAGTCCGGGTCGCCGCAGGAGCAGTGTCCGCCGGCGAGCGGGACGGTGGCGGGGACGACGGGCCAGTGGTGCCCGGTGGCCGCCGTCAGGGCCCCGGCCAGCCGGGCCGCCCGGGCCGCCGACCGGGTCCTCGGGTCGTCGCGCCGTGGGTTGTCGCGCATTGGCACCCGTTCCTTTCCGTGACCGCTGGGTGGCTCCGCCCCGCGGTCGCCGGACCGGCCGCCGCCGCGCGTCCGGGGGCGCCGGACCGGCCCGCGAACCGGAGGGAGGGCACCGCCCGGGTCCGCGCCTGAGCCGGGCCGCGGGCGCGCGGGGCGGGGCGGGCGGCGGTACGGACGGCGGTGCGGACAACGGCGCGGGCCTGGAGCACGCGGTGGAGCACGATGTGAAAGGGCCGTGGAATAGAACAGCCCTTGGAACGAGAATCCCGTATGCGACCGGATGGACGCCGCCCGGCCGCGGTTGGTTCCACCGTACGAGTGAGTCGCTTCCGGCCGACCCGGCCGGCCGGCGCCAGGGGCATACGATCCGGACGGCCGCCGGAGCCGTCCCCCCGGTTCTGCCCGTTCACCGGCCGCTCCATGCCCGACGGGCGGGCGCGCCGCTTCCCGCCGGACCCGTACGGCCCGCCCGGCACGCGGATGTACCGCACCGGGGACCTGG
>NZ_BAAAKJ010000469.1:0-266 GCF_039527695.1 Kitasatospora putterlickiae | reverse complement strand
GGACCCGCGACGGCGCGCGACCGCCACCAGCCTTGTCATGGCTCTGGACATGCCCCGAATGGGCTGTGTAGAAGTGGTGGCATTGCTGTCGATCAATGACGAGTAGTAGCGAATCGAGGCGAAACGCGCCCTTTGGCCGTGCTCGCTCCAAACGGCCGTACCTGGGGGTTCCGCATGATCCGCGTGACACGCACCACCGCGTCAGGAGTGGCGGCATGACCGAGTCCCACCCACCGTCGACGTCATCCGAGCCGGCCGAGGCCGGC
>NZ_BAAAKJ010000468.1:0-8560 GCF_039527695.1 Kitasatospora putterlickiae | reverse complement strand
AGGTGCCGTTGTGGCTGGGTTCGGTGAAGTCGAACATCGGTCATACGCAGGCGGCGGCGGGTGTGGCGGGTGTGATGAAGATGGTGTTGGCGATGGGGCACGGGGTGTTGCCGCGGACGTTGCACGCGGAGGTGCCGTCCTCGCATGTGGACTGGTCGGCGGGTGGGGTGGAGTTGCTGTCGGAGGCGCGGGAGTGGCCGGTGGTGGGTCGGCCGCGGCGGGCGGGGGTGTCGTCGTTCGGGATCAGTGGGACGAACGCGCATGTGATCGTGGAGGGGGTCGCGGAGGAGTCCGTCCCCGCTGAAGGCCCGGTTGACGGTGTGGGTGTGGTGCCGTGGGTGGTGTCGGGTCGGTCGGTGGAGGCGTTGCGGGCGCAGGCCGGGCGGTTGGTGGAGTACCTCGCGGGGCGTGAGCCGGTCGAGGTGGGTGGTGTGGGGTGGTCGCTGGTCTCGCGGCGGTCGTTGTTCGAGCACCGTGCGGTGGTGACGGGCGCGGGTCGTGAGGAGTTGTTCGCGGGGCTGCGCGCGCTGGCCGAGGGCGGCACGGCGGACAACGTCACCGTCACACCCCCCACCACACCCCCCGAGAGCCGGCGCGGCGTCGTCTTCGTCTTCCCCGGCCAGGGCTCCCAGTGGGCCGGCATGGCACGGGAACTGCTCGCCGACTCACCGGTGTTCGAGGAACAGATCCGGGCCTGCGACCAGGCCCTCGCCCCGTACGTGGACTGGTCCCTGCTCGACGTGCTGAACGGCGTGGACGGCGCACCCGCGCTGCACCGGGTCGACGTCGTCCAGCCGGCCCTCTGGGCCGTCATGATCGGACTGGCCGCGGTGTGGCGCTCGCTGGGCGTGCGTCCCGACGCGGTGGTGGGTCACTCCCAGGGCGAGATCGCCGCCGCCCATGTCGCGGGAGCGCTGTCCCTGGAGGACTCGGCCAAGATCGTCGCCGTCCGCAGCCGGGCCCTCCTGCGCCTGGCGGGGACCGGCGGCATGACCTCCGTCGCCGCCCCGGCCGAGGAGGTGCGCGCACTGCTGGCCGGCCTCGACGGCCATGCCGAGATCGCCGCGGTCAACGGGCCCTCCTCGACCGTGGTCTCGGGCGGCCCCGGGACACTCGACCTGCTCGCGGCCCGCTGCGAGGCACGCGGGATCGTGAGCCGCCGCATCGACGTCGACTACGCCTCCCACTCCGAGGCCGTCGAGCCGCTGCGTGACCAGCTCCTGGCGGAGCTGGCCGGCATCACCCCCACGACGTGTGACATCGCCTTCTACTCCAGCGTCACGGCGACCGCCCTCGACACCGCGGAGCTGGACGCCGGCTACTGGTACGAGAACCTCCGACGGCCCATCCGGTTCCAGGAGGCCGTCCGGGCGGCGGCCGACGGCGGCCACGGATTCGTCGTGGAGTCCAGCCCGCACCCCGTCCTGACGGCCGGGATCGAGGAGACCCTCGGCGGTGAGCACGTCGTCGTGGGCTCCCTGCGCCGGGACCACGAGGCCGTACGGCGGATCCTCATGAACGCGGCCCGCCTCCACACCGGCGGACTGCCCGTCGACTGGTCCCCGTTCTTCACCGGGGCGCGGCCGGTGGAGCTGCCGACGTACGCCTTCCAGCACCGGTCCTACTGGCTGAAGGAGGACACCGCCGTCGCGGACGTGGCGTCGGCGGGCCTGGAGACGGCGGGGCATCCGCTGCTGGGCGCGGTGGTCGAGCGGCCCGACGGGAAGGGCTGGGTGTTCACCGGCCGCCTCTCGCCCACGACCCACCCGTGGGCCGGGGACGTTCCGCACGCCGTGCTGCTCGAACTGGCGCTGGCCGCCGCCGACCGGGCCGGGTGCGACCGGCTGGAGCGGCTGACCGTCGAGAGGCCCCTGCGGCCCGGACGGACCGCGACCGATGTGCAGGTCGTGGTCGAGGCGCTGGGACGCGGCCGCTGCTCGCTCGCCGTCTTCTCGCGGGCCTCCGGGGCCTGGGTCCGGCACGCCACCGGGGAACTGACCGAGACCCCGGTCGGCGCCGGGGCGCTTCCGGCCACCGCCCGGGCCGCCACCGCCACGGGTGCGGAGCACGACGTGATCCGGGCGGACGTGGAACTCCCGGACCATGCCGACCCCGTGGGGTACGGCGTGCACCCGGTGCTGCTGGCCGCCGCACTGCGACCGCTCTCCGGAACCGGTGAGCCCTCCGCCTGGTCGGGCGTCGAACTGTACGCCACCGGGGCCACCGCGCTGCACGTGTCGCTGACGCCCACCGGAGCCGGCACCGCGCGGGTGTCCGCGGTGGACGCGATGGGCGAACCGGTTCTGAGCATCGCCGAGGTGACGGTGGGCCAGGGCGACGGGCTCGCGGGCTGGGTCGAGCCCGAGATCCAGGACCGGTTGCCCGCCAGGGGCGGCGACGACCTGCTCCACCTGGACTGGACCGCACTCGGCGGCCACGCCGTCCGGACCTCCTCCGAGGACTCCTGGGGCGTGCTCGGATCCGACGGCGTGCTCGCTCTGCCCGGTGCCGTGGCGTACCCCGACCCGGCCGCCCTGGCCCGCGCGGCCGAGGTGCCCGCCACCGTGATCCTCCCCTGCCTGGACGCCGAGGGCGACGAGCGGGACGTGCCCGGCACGGCTCGTGCCCTCGCCCAGCACGTCCTGGAGGTGCTGCAGGACTGGCTGGCCGAGGGACGGCCGGCCCTCTCGCGCCTCGTCGTCCTCACCCGCGGGGCCGTCGCCACCGCCCCCGACGAGGGCGTGAGCGCGCTGTCCGCCTCGGTCCTGTGGGGTCTGCTGCGCTCCGCCCAGACCGAACACCCGGACCGCTTCGTCCTCCTGGACGTCGACGCCGACCCGGACCGCGCCATCCTGGCCGAGGCCCTCGCCAGCGGCGAACCTCAACTCGCCCTGCGCGACGGCACCCTGCTCGCCCCCCGGCTCACCCGGACGGCACCGGCCGAGATCCAGGCCCCGGTGCCGTTGGATCCGGAGGGGGCGGTGTTGGTGGTGGGTGGTACGGGGGTGCTGGGGGCGTTGCTGGCGCGTCATCTGGTGGTGGCGCGTGGGGTGCGGCATCTGGTGCTGGTGAGTCGTCGGGGTGTGGACGCGCCGGGGGCGGTGGGGCTGCGGGAGGAGTTGCTGGGGCTGGGGGCTCGCAGTGTGGTGGTGCGGGCGTGTGATGTGGCTGATCGGGTGGCGTTGGGGGTGGTGGTCGACGAGGTGTTGGCGGTGCGGCCGCTGACGGGTGTGTTCCATGTGGCGGGTGTGCTGCGGGACGGGGTGCTGGTGTCCTTGGACGCGGAGGCGTTGGGGGAGGTGTTGCGCTCGAAGGTGGACGGTGCGTGGGCGTTGCACGAGGTGACGCGGGAGCGCTGCCCGGACCTGGCGGCGTTCGTGGTGTATTCGTCGGTGTCGGGTCTGGTGGGCGGCGCGGGTCAGGCGAACTACGCGGCGGCGAACACGTTCCTGGACGCGCTGGCGCACGAGCGGTCGGCCCAGGGGCTTCCGGGTGTCTCGCTGGCCTGGGGGCTGTGGGAGCAGGAGTCCGGCATGACCGCCGGCCTCGCCGAGGGCGACCTCGGCCGTATCCGGCGCTCCGGTGTCCTGCCCCTGCCCACCGCGCGGGCCCTGGTCCTCCTCGACCTCGCGATCCGCTCGCACCGGCCCGTGGTGGCTCCCGTGCGCCTCGACGCCGCCGGCCTGCGCGAGCGCTCCACCGGCCCGGTGCCCTCCGTCCTGCGCCGGCTGGTACGCCGCCCGCGCCGGACCGCCGCCACCGGTGCCGAGCCGTCGTCCCTGGCCGCGCTCCTGTCCGGCGGCCGGGAGGACGAGCGGGGCCGCCAGCTGCTTGACCACCTGCGCGACCAGCTGCTCGACCACCCCGAGGTCTCCCACGCGATCCCCGTCCTGGTGCGGGCCGACGGCCCCGCGGGGGGAGCGGACGGCTCCGCCGGCCAGGAGCGGACCACGGACCGGGCCGGGACCAGGCTCGTGGCCTACGTTCTGCCCAGCCCGTCCCCGAAGGTGGTCCAGGAACTCCGCGACCGCCTGCCGGCCCACCTGGCGCCTTCCGAGATCCTCGGTGCCGACGAGCCCGACGCCCGGGAAGCGGTTCTCGGCGGACTCTTCGCCGAACTGCTCGGCCTCGCCTGGGTGGAACCCGGCGACAGCTTCTTCGACGTGGGCGGTCAGTCGCTCCTCGCCACCCGCCTGATCAGTCGCGTCCGCGGTGTCTTCGGCGCCGAGATCCAGCCCCGCGAGCTGTTCGAGCACCCGACCCCCGGCACCCTGGCACTCCGTCTCGGCCGGGGAACCGGGGAGCGGCGCACACCGCTCGCGCCGGTCCCCCGGCCGGACCTTCTGCCGCTCTCGTTCGCTCAGCAACGCCTGTGGTTCCAGCACCAGCTGGAGGGACCGTCGGCGACGTACAACGTGCCACTCGCGCTGTGGATGTCGGGGGAACCGGACCCGGCGGCGCTGGCGGCCGCGCTGAACGACGTGGTGGTCCGGCACGAGTCGCTGCGGACCGTCTTCGCGGAGGCGGACGGCGAGCGGTGCCAGCGGGTCCTGGCCGAGGTCCGGGTTCCGATGGAGGAACGGCTGGTCGAAACCGCCGATCTCCCGGCGGAGCTGACCGAGGCGGCCCGGTCGACCTTCGACCTGGCGAGCGAGGTGCCCATCCGGTCGTGGCTGTTCAGCACCGGCCCGTCCGAGCACGTCCTGCTCGTGGTGCTGCACCACATCGCGGGGGACGGCTGGTCCATGGTGCCGCTGGCCCGCGACCTGGCCGAGGCCTACGCGGCCCGGCTGGAGGGCGCGGCGCCGGGGTGGGAGCCGCTGCCGGTGCAGTACGCGGACTACACCCTCTGGCAACGAGACCTGCTCGGCGAGGCGGACGACCCCGACAGCCTCTTCGGCCGCCAGGTGGACTACTGGCGCCGGAAGTTGGCCGACCTCCCGGAGGAGGTGAGCGCCCCCGCCGACCGGCCGCGGCCCGCCGTGGCCTCGTACGCCGGCGACGTGACCCCCTTCACGCTCGACCCGGACCTGCACCGCGCGCTGAGCGACCTGGCCCGCGCCCACGACGCCACCGTCTTCATGGTCCTGCAGGCCGCTCTCGCCGCACTGCTGACCCGGCTCGGCGCCGGCACCGACATCCCGCTCGGCAGCGGCATCGCCGGCCGGACCGACGAGGCGCTCGACCGGCTGGTGGGCTTCTTCGTCAACATGCTGGTCCTGCGCACGGACACCTCGGGCAACCCGTCGTTCGCCGAACTCGTCGGCCGGGTGCGGGAGACCAGCCTCGCGGCCTACGCGCACCAGGACGTCCCCTTCGAGTCCCTGGTCGAGGAGATCAACCCGCACCGTTCGACCGCCCACCACCCGCTGTTCCAGGTGGCGCTGACCCTTCAGAACAACGAGCAGGCCCGGTTCCGCATGCCCGGACTCGACGTCCGCCCGGAACTCGTCAGCACCGGGACCGCCCGCTTCGACCTGTTCTTCAGCCTGACGGAGAGCCACGGCCCGGACGGCGAGCCCACCGGCGTCGACGCCTACGTCGAGTACGCCACGGAGCTCTTCGACGCCTCCACCGTCGACGCCCTGATCCACCGGTGGACCGCGTTCATGCGCGCCCTGGTCGGCGACCCCGCGGCCCCCATCGGCGAAGCGGACGTCCTCACCCCGCGGGAGCACGCGCGGATCGCCGAGTGGAACACCGGCCGCACCGACGACACCACCGGGGTGACCCTTCCGGCGCTCTTCGCGGCCCAGGTCGCCCGCACGCCCGACGCGACGGCCCTGATCTGCGACGACGTCGAACTGACCTATCGCGAGCTGGACGCACGTGCCAACCGGATCGCCCACTGGCTGCGGGCCCGGGGCACCGGTCCCGACCAGAACGTGGCCGTGCTCTACGAGCGCTCGCCCGAGCAGATCGCGGCCGTCCTCGGCGTCCTCAAGGCGGGCGCCGCCTACGTCCCCCTCGACCCCGAGTACCTCGCCGAACGGGTCGGCCACATCCTGACCGACGCCGCCCCGAAGCTGCTGCTGACCACCCGGGCGCTCGCCGACCGGCTCAGCGCCCTGCACGACGGCACCGAGACGGTGGCCACCGACGACCCCGGGACGGCCGCCGCCCTGGCCGGCCACCCCGACCACGACCCGGGCCCCGGCGTGACGCTGCGGCCCGGACACCAGGCCTACGTCATCTACACCTCCGGCTCCACCGGTGTGCCCAAGGGCGTCGTCGTCACCCATCAGGGCCTCGGAAGCATGGCGCGCACCCTGCTGCGACACTGCGAGGTCACCCCCGGCTCCCGGGTGCTCCAGCTGTCGTCGCCCGGCTTCGACGCGGCCGTCCTCGAACTGACCATGGCCTTCGCGGCCGGCGCCGCCCTCGTCCTGGGCGGCCGGGACCGCCTCGTGGGCGCCGAACTGGCCCAGGTCCTGGCCGACCGCCGGGTCACCCACGCGCTCATCCCGCCCTCCGTGCTCGGCACCCTGCCGGCCGGATCCGCCGACGCGCTCACCGGGTTCCGCACCCTGATCGTGGGAGCCGAGGCCTGCGGCACCGACCTGGTGCGCGCCTGGTCGCCGGGGCGCCGCATGGTCAACGCCTACGGCCCTACCGAGTCCACGGTCGTCGCGGCCATCAGCGAGCCGCTCACCGGCCGTGACGTGCCGATCGGACGCCCCGTCGACAACACCCGGGTCCGGGTCCTGGACGAGCGCCTGCGGCCGGTGCCTCCGGGCGTCCCCGGTGAGCTGTACCTGGCGGGCGCGGGCCTGGCCCGCGGCTACCTCGACCAGCCCGGGCTCAGCGCCCAGCGCTTCGTGGCCGATCCGTTCGGCCCGTCCGGCACCCGCATGTACCGCACGGGTGACATCGTGCGCTGGACGGCGGAGGGACAGCTCGACTACCTGGGCCGGGCCGACGAGCAGGTCAAGGTCCGCGGTTTCCGGATCGAACCCGGCGAGATCGAGGCCGCCCTGCGCGAGCAGCCCGGCGTCGCCCAGGCCGTGGTGGTGGTCCGCGAGGACCGCGACGGCGACCCGCGCCTCGTCGCGTACATCGTGCCCGAGGGCGAAGCCGCCGAGGACGACCAGGTGGACGAGTGGCGCGAGATCTACGACGACGTCTACGGCGGTGCCGGGACGGAAACACCCGGGTTCGGCCAGGACTTCACCGGCTGGAACAGCTCCTACACCGGCGGGCCGATCCCGCTCGACGAGATGCGCGCCTGGCGCGACGCCGCGGTGGGGCGCATCACGGAACGCCGGCCCCGGCGCATCCTGGAGATCGGCGTGGGCTCCGGCCTGCTCCTCGGCCCGCTGGCCCCTCAGGTCGAGTCCTACTGGGCGACCGACTTCTCCGCGCCCGTGATCGAACGCCTCACCGCCCAGTGCGAGACCGCGGGACTCGCCGACCGGGTACGGCTGCTGTGCCGGCCCGCCGACGTCGTGGACGACATCCCGGCCGAGTACTTCGACACCGTCGTCCTCAACTCGATCATCCAGTACTTCCCCGACTCCGACTACCTGGCCCGGGTCCTGGACGGCGCGCTCGGCCGGCTCGCCCCCGGCGGGCGCATCGTCGTGGGCGACGTACGCCACCGCGGCTCGCTGCGCGCCTTCCAGACCGGGATCCACCTCGGCCACGCGGCGGACGACGTCACCGGCGAGAAGCTCAGGGCGGCCGTGGAACACGCGGTGATCATGGAGAAGGAACTGGTCGTCGACCCGGACTTCTTCACCGTCTGGGCGCGGCGTCACCCCGACGCGGTGGCCGGCGTCGACATCCGGCTCAAGCGCGGCGCCCACCACAACGAGCTGACCAGGCACCGCTACGAGGTCGTCCTGCACAAGGCGGACGCGACCGTCCGGGCCGAGTCGCTCGCGACCGTGCCGGAACTCGTCTGGGGCCGTGATCTCACGAGCCTCCAGGACCTGGACACCCTCATGTCCGGGGCCGGGCCGGTCCGTCTCACCGGCCTCGTCAACAGCCGCCTGACCGGGGAGGTCGCGGCGGCGGAAGAACTCGTGCACGAGGCGTCGCCGCACCTGCTCCGCGCCCGTCTGGAGACGGGGCGGGCCGACGCGAACGCGCCCGAGGCCGTCGACCCCGAGGCCCTGCACGCGTGGGGCGAGAGGCACGGCTGCCAGGTCCTGACCACCTGGTCGCCCGGGGCGCTGGACACCATCGACGCCGTCCTCGTTCCCGGCGGACCCGCGGATGCCGTGTACACGGGCGTGCACCGTCCGGCGTACGCCCAGGACAAGCCGCTGTCGGCCCTGGTGAACAACCCCCTGGGCTCCCGGACGACCGGCCGCGTCGTGGCCGGACTGCGGGACGCCCTGCGGCAACGGCTGCCCGAGTACATGGTGCCGTCCGCCGTCATCGCCCTCGACGCGATGCCCCTCACCTCCAGCGGCAAGCTCGACAAGCGGGCCCTCCCGGCTCCCGACTACGCCTCACGGTCCGCGCGGGAGCCCCGCTCGGCGAGCGAGGCGGAGCTGTGCGGTCTGTTCGCTGAGGTGCTGGGGGTCGAGCGGGTCGGGATCGATGACGACTTCTT
>NZ_BAAAKJ010000467.1:0-1699 GCF_039527695.1 Kitasatospora putterlickiae | reverse complement strand
AGACGTTCCTGGGCCGGTGGGTGCGGCTCCTGGAGCAGGTGAGCGCGCGTCCCGAACTGCCGGTCGGCCGGGCCGACATCCTCACCCCCGAGGAACGCCGGCAGCTCCTGGCGGACTGGAACGACACCGGCCGTGACGTGCCGGCGACGACCCTGCCGGAGCTGTTCGCCGCGCAGGCCGCGCGGACGCCCGAGGCCACGGCCCTGGTCGCCGGGACCGAACGGCTGAGCTACGCGCGGCTCGACGCCCGGGCCAACCGCGTCGCCCACTGGCTCATCGCCCAGGGCGTCCGGCCGGGCGACACGGTGGCCGTGGCGCTACCGAGGTCGGCCGAACTGGTCACCGTGCTCCTGGCCACCCACAAGGCCGGTGCCGCGTACCTGCCGCTGGACCTGGACTACCCGGCGGAGCGCACCGCGTTCATGTGCCGTGACGCGGAGCCCACGTACGTGGTCGACGACCTCGACCTGATCAGCGGGATCCTCGAAGGGGAGGACGGTGACGCCGTCGCGCCGGTTGTCGCGTCGCACCCCGGCCTTCCCGCCTACGTGATCTACACCTCGGGTTCCACCGGGCGCCCCAAGGGCGTGGTGGTTCCGCAGCGGGCCATCGTCAACCGGCTCCTGTGGATGCAGGACGAGTACGGGCTCGGCCCCGACGACCGGGTCCTCCAGAAGACACCGTCGAGTTTCGACGTCTCCGTGTGGGAGTTCTTCTGGCCGCTTATCACCGGCGCCACGCTCGTCGTCGCGGAACCCGGAGGCCACAAGGACCCGGCCTACCTGAGCCGGTTGATCCAGACGGAAGGCGTCACCACCGTCCACTTCGTGCCGTCCATGCTGGACACGTTCCTCGCCGAGGAGTCCACCGCGCACTGCGCCGGCCTGACCCGTGTGATGTGCAGCGGCGAAGCGCTTCCGGCGGACCTGGCCGCGCGGTTCCACGACACGCTGCCCCACGCGGAACTGCACAATCTCTACGGTCCGACCGAGGCCGCGGTGGACGTCACGTTCTGGCACAGTGCCGCCGACTCGGGGGTCGTGCCCATCGGCCGACCGGTCTGGAACACCCGCCTGTACGTGCTCGACGCGGCGCTGCGACCGGTGGCTCCCGGCGCTCCCGGCGAGCTGTACATCGCCGGAGTCCAGTTGGCGCACGGCTATCTGCGGCGGCCGGGAGTGACGGCCGAGCGGTTCGTGGCCAACCCGTTCGGCGCACCCGGCGAGCGCATGTACCGCACGGGAGACCTCGCCCGCTGGACGACCGACGGCGTCCTCCAGTTCCTCGGCCGGGCCGACCAGCAGGTCAAGATCCGGGGCTTCCGCATCGAACCGGCCGAGATCGAGGCGGCTCTCACCACCCATCCGGCAGTGCGCCGGGCACTGGTCGTGGCCCGGGACAACAACCTCGTGGCCTACGCGGTGCCGGCCGAGGACGCCGAGATCGACCTCCGGAACCTGCGGGAGCACCTGCGCACCACCTTGCCGGACCACATGATCCCGGCGGCCGTGGTCCCCTTGGACCGGCTTCCCCTGACGCCGAACGGGAAGGTGGACCGGGCCGCGCTGCCGGTGCCGGACTTCGGGGCGTTGGTGTCGGAGGGTGGTCGAGGGCCTCGTTCGGCGCCTGAGGTGGCGTTGTGTGAGGTGTTCGCTGAGGTGCTGGGGGTCGAGCGGGTCGGGATCGATGACGACTTCTT
>NZ_BAAAKJ010000466.1:24079-25436 GCF_039527695.1 Kitasatospora putterlickiae | reverse complement strand
GGGGACCGTTCGCGGCCGGAGCGTTCGCGGGCGCGCCCGGAGCGGGCGCCGTGCTGGGCGCCCGGCGGGTCCGCGGCACCAGGTGCTCGCCCGTCTGCCGTTGCGGGCATCGGCTGATCCTCCCTTTCCCCGCATGCGTAACGGCCGGCGTCCGTCCGCAGTGCCCGCTTGGCACCCTGCGTCGGGGAACTTCTCGCGACCATAACGTGATCTCCGGGGATTTCTCTGACCGACCGGCACCGTTGTGGCTATCGCCACGCCGGTGGCGGCGTGTTGGATGGGTGGTGGGGGCGGGAGCGGGGCCCGCGCCGGCGGGTGCGGGGCGGGAGTGGAGAGGGGTCTCGGGATGGTGACGCGCATCACCCTGGTCGAGGGTGACATCACGGAGCAGCGGGTGGACGTCGTCGTGAACGCGGCGAATTCCTCCCTGCTGGGCGGCGGCGGTGTGGACGGTGCGATCCACCGGCGGGGCGGGCGGAGGATCCTGGAGGAGTGCCAGGCGCTGCGGGCTTCGCGGTACGGGCGGGGGCTGCCCACCGGGCGGGCCGTGGCGACCACGGCCGGTGACCTGCCGGCCCGCTGGGTGGTGCACACCGTGGGGCCGGTCTACCTGGCGGGCGACTACGAGGAGCGGGCGGAGCTGTTGGCCTCCTGTTACCGCGAGTCGCTCCGGGTGGCGGCGGAGCTGGGCGCGCGCACGGTGGCCTTCCCGGCCGTGTCGGCCGGGATCTTCGGCTGGCCGCCGGCGGACGCGGCCAGGATCGCGCTCGGCACCGTCGCGGCGGTGACGGCGGAACCGGGCGGCGGACCGGAGGAGGTGCGGTTCGTGCTGTTCGGGTCGGAGATGTTCGGGGTGTTCGCGGGCGTCGGACGGGAGCTGGGGCTGACGGGGCCGGAGTGAGCCCCCGGTCGGGTCCCATGGTGGCGTGACGAGGCGTCAACACGCCAGAGATATTCGATAACTCGTTCGAGTGAAAGGGCGGACGGGGTCACCGTGCCCGGCCGGACGGCGGGCGCGGCCCGGCCGGCTACGGCGCCAGGGCCGTCCAGGGCAGCGTGACCTCGCCCTGCCGCCACCGCCCGCGCGCGTCCACCAGCGGCCACGCCCCGGCCAGCGAGGTGCAGGCCGCCACCCAGCGCTGCCGGGCGCCGAACGCCCCGTACGGCGCGGCGGCCGCCCAGGCGCGGTCGAAGTCGCGCAGGAACGCGTGCACCGGCCGCCCCGGCACGTTGTGGTGGATCAGCGCCTTCGGCAGCCGTTCGGCCAGGTCGGACGGCTGGCCGAGGCCGCCCAGCCGGGCCGCGAAGGTCACCGTCCGCGGCCCCTCCGGGCCGAGCGCCACCCAGACGTGCCGGC
>NZ_BAAAKJ010000466.1:21277-24069 GCF_039527695.1 Kitasatospora putterlickiae | reverse complement strand
GGCGGCCGACCTCGTCGCAGGTGCCCTCGACCAGCAGCCCGTCCGGGGCCAGCCGGTCGCACAGCCGCCCCCAGACCGCGGCCACCTCCGACTCGTCGTACTGCCGCAGCACGTTGGCGGCCCGGATCAGCTGGGCGGGCGCGCCGCCGTCCAGCGGCACCTCGAAGCCGCCGCGCCGGAAGGTCAGCAGCGGCGGCACCGCGTGAGGCAGCGCCGCGGCGACCCGGGCCGGCTCGATCTCGATCCCGACCACCCGGACGTCCGGCCGCACCGCCCGCAGCCGCCCGGACAGTTCGACGGCCGTCCACGGCGCGGCGCCGTACCCGAGGTCGACGGCGACCGGCGGGCGGTCGGCGGAGCGCAGCACGGGTCCGAGCGCGTGGGCGATCCAGCGGTCCATCCGGCGCAGCCGGTTGGTGTTGGTGGTGCCGCGGGTGACGGTGCCCACCGGCCGCCCGGCCCGTCCGCGGGCGGGCGCCGTCGCGGTGTCGGGGGAGGAGGCGGCCATGCCCCACAGGGTACGGGGCCCGCGACGGCGGCCGGCGTGGCCCATCTCATGCCGGGGCCCGGGAATGCCGGTCGACGACCGCGTGGTTGGCAGACTGGTGGTGATGTGTGCCCGGACGGGGCGGCGGGCCGGCGTGCCACGGCGCGTGCCGTGACCGCGCGGCGCGTGGGCGGCGGCGCACACACCGGACAGCAGGCAGGACAACAGCAGGCAGCAGGCAAGCAGGGCTGCTGAGGCGGGCAGTACACGAGGAGGCTCCAGCCAGGTGATCCAGCACCCCGTCCGTTCGGTACGCCGTGCCCAGCCGGCCACGCCCGCGCGTGGCCGGCTCCAGTCGCTCGTCCAGGCAGGCCGGCGCCGCCCGCGCCGGATAGCCATGCTCAGCGTCCACACCTCCCCGCTGCACCAGCCGGGGACGGGCGACGCGGGCGGCATGAACGTCTACATCGTGGAGCTGGCCAAGCGGCTGGCCGAGCTCAACATCGAGGTCGAGGTGTTCACCCGGGCGATCTGCTCGGACGACGCGCCCACGGTGGAGCTGGCCCCGGGCGTGCTGGTCCGGCACGTCACGGCGGGCCCGTACGAGGGGCTGCTGAAGGAGGACCTGCCCGCCCAGCTGTGCGCCTTCACCCACGGCGTGCTGCGCACCGAGGCCGGCCACCGCCCCGGCCACTACGACCTGGTCCACTCGCACTACTGGCTCTCCGGGCAGGTCGGCTGGCTGGCCGCCCAGCGCTGGGGCGTACCGCTGGTGCACACCATGCACACCATGGCGAAGGTGAAGAACGCGGCGCTGGCCGAGGGCGACACCCCCGAGCCGGCGGCCCGGGTGATCGGCGAGACCCAGGTGGTGGAGGCGGCCGACCGGCTGATCGCCAACACCACCGAGGAGGCCGCCGAGCTGGCCCGGTTCTACGCGGCGCGCCCGGACCAGCTGGCCGTCGTCCACCCGGGCGTCAACCTGGACGTGTTCCGTCCGGCGGTGGCGGTGGCCACCGCGGAGGCCCGCCGGGCGGCCCGGGCCCGGCTCGGGCTGCCGGCCGACGCCGCGGTGCTGCTCTTCGCCGGCCGCATCCAGCCGCTGAAGGCCCCGGACGTGCTGCTGCGCGCGGTCGCCGTGCTGCTGGAGCGGCGTCCGGAGCTGCGCGAGCGGCTGGTGGTGCCGGTGGTCGGCGGCCCGTCCGGCACCGGGCTGGCCAGGCCGGAGAGCCTGCACAAGCTGGCCGCCCAGCTGGGCATCGGCGACGTGGTGCGGTTCCACCCGCCGGTGGGCCAGGAGCTGCTCGCCGAGTGGTACCGGGCCGCGACGGCGCTGGTGATGCCCTCGTACAGCGAGTCGTTCGGGCTGGTCGCGCTGGAGGCGCAGGCCTGCGGCACCCCGGTGGTGGCGGCGGCGGTGGGCGGCCTGCCGGTCGCCGTCCGGGAGGGCGAGACGGGCACCCTGGTCGGCGGCCACGACCCGGTGGACTGGTCGCGCGCGCTGGAGCCGTACGTCACCGATCCGGAGCTGGTGGCCCGGCGCGGCGCCGCGGCGGCCCGGCACGCGGCCGCGTTCGGCTGGGACAGCGCCGCCGCGACCACCGCCGAGGTGTACGCCGGCAGCCTGGTCCGCTCGCTCGGCCGGCTGGGCGGGGCGCGTCAGCGGCGGGTCTGAACCGGCCGGCCGCGGATCCGCTACTGCGCGCGGGCGTACCGCCGAGTAACGTCACTCCCATGGCAATCCGCACCAAGGACGAGGCCCTGACCCTCCTGCGCACCGCCCTGGACGAGGCCGGGGTGGCCTGGGAGCCGGCCCCCGCCGACCCGTACACCCTGGTGGCGGCGCTCCCGGGTACCCGGAAGCTGAGCACCACCTGCGCCCTGCGGGTCGGCGACCACACCCTCTCGGTGAACGCCTTCGTGGTCCGCCGCCCGGACGAGAACCACGAGGCGGTCTACCGCTGGCTGCTGGAGCGCAACACCCGGCTCTACGGCGTGGCGTACGCGGTGGACCGGCTCGGGGACGTCTACCTGGCGGGCCGGCTGCCGCTGGAGGCGCTGACCCCGGACGCCGTGGACCGGCTGCTGGGCACGGTGCTGGAGAACGCCGACGAGCCGTTCAACACGCTGCTGGAGCTGGGCTTCGCCACCGCGATCCGGCGGGAGTGGGAGTGGCGGACCAAGCGCGGGGAGTCGACCCGCAACCTGGCCGCCTTCGCCCACCTCGCCACCCCGGGCCCGGACGCGGCTCCGGCGGTCCCGGCCTCCGAGGAGCGGTAGCCGGCCGGGGCGTCAGCCGCCCGTC
>NZ_BAAAKJ010000466.1:8020-21215 GCF_039527695.1 Kitasatospora putterlickiae | reverse complement strand
GGCCCGCTCCGCGCCGGGGACCGGCGCCGCCGCCAGCGGCGCGGACTTCGCCAGCGCCGCCCCCGGCCGCCGGCCGAGCAGCACGTACCCGCCGGCGGCGACGGTGCCGACCACCGCGCACGCCCCCCACATCACCCCGCTGCCGGCCCGCTCCAGCAGCACTCCGCCGGCCGCCGGGCCGAGGAACGAGGCGAGCGACCAGGAGAGCGAGTAGACGCCCTGGTAGCGGCCGCGCGCCTCGGCCGGCGACAGCTCGGCGACCAGACCCATCATGGTCGGCGCGTTCAGGATCTCGCCGAGCGTCCAGACCGCCACGGTGAACGCGTAGAACCAGGCCGAGGAGCCGGCCAGCGCGGTCAGCCCGAAGCCCCAGCCGATGAACAGCGCGCTGGCGACCAGCAGCGCCGTCCGGTCCCGACCCTCCATCCACCGGGTGAGCGGGATCTGCAGCACCACGATGAGCAGGCCGTTGAGGCCGATCACCAGGCCGTACTGGGTGGAGCTGATGCCGGCCCGGCCCATGTCCACGGCCAGCGTGGTGGAGCCCTGCTGGGCGACCAGGGCGAGCAGCAGGTTGAGCAGCACCACCGCCATGAAGCGGGCGTCCTGGAACACCGCGAGCAGGCCGATCGCCGGCCGGCCCGGTGCTCCGCCCGGGGCGGCGGCGGGCGTCTCGGGCCTGGTCTCCGGGATGCGCACGAAGATGACCACCGCGCAGACCACCGTGGAGAGCGCGTCCAGCAGGAAGAGCGTGAGGTAGCCGTGGGTGGCGATCAGACCGGCGACCGCCGCGGAGAGGCCGAAGCCGATGTTGATCGCCCAGTAGTTCAGCGCGAAGGCCCGGACCCGGTCCTCGGCGGGCACGATGTCCGCGATGATCGCCGAGGTCGCGGGACGGGTCGCGTTGTTGCAGAAGCCGACCAGGAAGGCGACCACCGCGATGGCCACCTGCCCGTCGCTGAAGCCGAGCAGCGCGGTGAACAGGGCGGTGCCGAGCTGGGCCGCGACCAGGGTCGGCCGCCGCCCGATCCGGTCGGCCAGCACCCCGGCGACGATCGAGGCGATCGCCGAGCCCAGGCCGAACAGCGAGGCGACCAGACCCGCGTAGGAGGCCGAGTAGCCCCGGTCGGTGGTGAGGTAGAGCGCCAGGAACGTGACCACGAACGCGCCCAGCTTGTTGATGAGCGTGCTGGTCCAGAGCCACCAGAACTGGCGCGGGAGCCCGGTCACCGCCTCGGCGACGGCTCTTGAGGCGCGGGCGGACAAGGACGCGTCGGGCATGTGGGGGCTCCCGGTGGCAGGCGGACGTCCGCTGAGCCGCAGGGGCAGGACCGCTCAGCGTGAAGGTAATGGTCTCTCGTGCGGATCAGACCTTACCTGTCGGGCGAGGTCCCCACCAGGGGGTTTTCCGGGCTCCACTAAGCTGGGGCCCATGGCTGACACGACGTACCGACTCATCCTGCTCCGCCACGGTGAGAGCGAGTGGAACCAGAAGAACCTGTTCACCGGTTGGGTCGACGTCGACCTCAACGAGAAGGGCGAGAAGGAGGCCGCGCGCGGTGGCGAGCTGCTCGCCGCCGAGGGCTTCCTCCCGGACGTGCTGCACACCTCGCTGCTGCGCCGTGCGATCCGCACCTCGCAGATCGCCCTGGACAAGGCCGACCGCCACTGGATCCCGGTCAGCCGCAGCTGGCGCCTGAACGAGCGGCACTACGGCGCGCTCCAGGGCAAGGACAAGGCCCAGACCCTGGCCGAGTTCGGCGAGGAGCAGTTCCAGCTCTGGCGCCGCTCGTACGACACCCCGCCGCCGGTGCTGGCCGACGACGCCGAGTACTCGCAGGCCGGCGACGCCCGCTACGCCGAGATCCCGAGCGAGCTGCGTCCGCGCACCGAGTGCCTGAAGGACGTCGTCGAGCGGATGCTGCCGTACTGGTACGACGCCATCGTCCCGGACCTCGCCGCCGGCCGGACCGTCCTGGTGACCGCCCACGGCAACAGCCTGCGCGCGCTGGTCAAGCACCTCGACGGCGTCTCCGACGCCGACATCGCGGGCCTCAACATCCCGACCGGCATCCCGCTGGTCTACGAGCTCGACGCCGACTTCAAGCCGCTCGTCCCGGGTGGCCGCTACCTCGACCCGGAGGCCGCCGCCGCCGCGATCGAGGCGGTCAAGAACCAGGGCAAGAAGTAAGCCACTTGCCGAAACGNNGCCCGTTGTCATTCCCGGGCCGCCTGTGGGCCGTCAGCCTTCGTGATCTTGAACCCCGAAGACCCCTTCGATCGCCTTCCGGGCCCGGTCCCGGCTGTCCGGCAGCAGGTGCGCGTACACCCGCAGCGTCAGCCCCGGATCGGCGTGCCCCAGGTACTCGCTGACGACCTTGATGCTCTCCCCGGCGTCCAGCAGCACCGAGGCGTAGAAGTGCCGCAGCGCGTGCATGCCGTGCTCCCGGGCGGCGGCGTAGGACTCACCCCTGGCCCGGGGCGGGATCACCCCGGCGGCGGCCAGCGCGGGCTTCCAGTGGTCCTCGTTGAGCACGCCGCGCCAGACGATCGACTCCGAGAGGCTGGTGAAGATCAGCCGCTTGGTGACCGGCGGCCCGCCCGTCTTCATCCACGGCAGGGTGATCTCGACCGGCGGGAAGCGCTCGATGTGGGCCCGGAGCACGTCCGCCACCGGGCCGGGGAGTGGCACGCTCCGCAGCGTCCCGCCCTTCGGCGGGGCGAACACCGGCTTGCTGAGGCTGAGCTTGAGCTGCTGGGTGACGTGCACCGTGCCCGCCTCGAAGTCGAGCGCGTCCACGGCCAGGCCGAGGATCTCGCCCTGCCGCAGCCCGCAGCCGGCGCCCACGTCCACGGTGGCCCGGTACCGCTCGGTCATCCCGGCCCGGACGGCGAACACCCGCTCCGGCTGCCACGGGACCACCCGCTTCGACCCGACCACCGGCGGCTTGACCGTCTGCGCCGCGCACGGGTTCCGGGGCAGGTGATCGTCGTCCACGGCCGCGCTCAGCACGGCCCGGACGTTGGAGAAGATAACCCGGGCGTACGAGCCGGAGATGCCGGACGTCTCCAACTGCGCCACGAACTCCCGGATGTGCCCCGGCTGGAACGACCCGAGCGGCCGGGCCCCGATCCGGGGGAACGCGTGCAGCCGGAGCTGCGAGCGCATGGACGCCTGCGTGTTGGGGTCGCTGGTCTGGCTCCGCAGCCAGTGCTCGGCGAACTCCTGGAACGTGGTCTTCGCCGCCGCCGGGTCGAGGTACTGCCCGCGCGACATGTCGGCCTCGATCCGGGCCAGCCACTCCTCCGCCAACCGCTTCTGGCGGTCGGGGAAGCTCTTGCTCTTCTCGGTGCCGTCCGGCGCGACGTAGCGAGCGCGGTACCGCTTGCCGGTGCCGTAGCGGTCGGTGCGGACGCGCCGCGGCTTGCCGTCGGGGCCGTTCTCGGTCTTGTACCAGCGGTCTTGGATGTGGCCGGCCATGGGGCCGCTCCTTGTGGTGGTGGTGACGGTGAGTGGTCGTTGCGGGCGTCTGTGGGCTGTATGGGGCATACGGCTGTGTGGGGCACACAGAGCGGGGTTCGGGGCCGAATCCGGGGTTTGTGTGGCCCTGTATGGCCCATACGGTGTGTGGGTCACACGCCCCACACGGGCAGGTCAGAGGGCTACACAGGCCTGTGTAGGGCTACACGCGGCGTGTGACCCTGTATGGGGCTGCTGTGTGACCCTGTATGGGGCCCATACGGTCACGCTGCGTCGCGATTGAGTGGCCTTCGAGGCGTAGACGGCGGCCCGGACGGGCGGCCCCGGGTGGGCGGCGCGGTCGGACGCCTGCCACCCGGCGGTCGGGCTAGGCGGCGGTCTGGTGGGTCTGGTCGGTGACCCATTGGGCGACGGCGTCGGGGTGGTAGCGCAGGTGCCGGCCGACGCGGAAGCCGGGCGGGCCGGTGTGCTTGCGGCGCCACTGGTAGACGGTCTCCAGCGGGACGCCGAAGAGGGAGGCGATGTCCTCGGGGGTGAGGAATCGGACGGGCAGGGGCACGGGGGCGGGTGGGTTGTCGGGCGGGGTGCGGCGGTTGGCCAAGGTCTCCTCCGGCAGGTGGTGGGGCTGTCGTCTCGCTTGTCATGTGGCTTGTCGCCTACCTGCCTTGTCGCTTGTCTTGTCGCTTGTCGGCCCGCAGGTCGGGAGGGGGTTTCCGGGGTCTGGGGGTGGATCGGCGGGGGTGAAGCGACAAGCGACAAGACAGGTGACAGGTGGGCCGGTGGGTCGGCGGCCGGCTCGGTTTCTGTGGTTGGCCGGTGGCTTCTTCGCGGGGCGACTGCGGCGGGTGTCAGGTCGGACTTCAGGGGTGGTGTCAGGTGCCGTCAGCGGCTGTCTGACACCGCGTTTGCCTAGGGGTTCGGGTGTCAGGGGTGTCAGGTGTCAGGGGGTGTCAGACCGGCTGGCGGTGGTCGGGGTGGAGCCGGGGATGGGCTTTCGGGGTGTCGAGTCGCGGCGCGCGTGTTGTCCGAGGTACGGATTTCTGCGTCACCGCGTCACCTGCGACATACGGGCCTTGTGACCTGGGGTTTTGGGTGACGCGGCGGTCGGTGTCTGCGTCACCCGTGCGTCACGGGCTGCGTCACCGCATGACGCGGGGGATCGAGCGGTGCCCGCGTGTTGTCCGAGGTGCGGATTTCTGCGTCATTGCGTCATCTTCGACATGCGGGCCTGTGACCTGGGCTTTTGCATGACGTAGCGGCCGGGTGCTGCGTCATCGGTGCGTCATGGGCTGCGTCATGGCATGTCGCACATGTCGCAGGATGACGCAGCGGTTTGCGTCTGCGTCATGGTTGTTGGCGCAGGTCAGGGGCTGTTTTCCGGCTCGCATGACGTACATGTCGCAGCGTTCCCCTACTTAGGAAAAAGGAGGGGCTTTTGTCGTTGGGGCGTGGTGACGCAGACCGGGGTCTGCGGGTGACGCGGTGACGCAGCGGTGACGCAGAGGATGCCGTCTGCGTCACCCGTGTTGTCCCTGGTCAGAGGCCCTTCTTCGGCTCTGGGTGACGCGGTGACGCAGAGCTTCCCTTCTTAGGAAAAAAAGGGGGCTGTTCTTGTAGTGGCGTGGCCCTCAGGGCGTAGTGAGGAGCCGCTTCGCGGCACGACCTATGGGCGGCTTCGCCGAACAGCAAGAGGAGCACCCTGCGCCGGGCCTGCTGGTGCTCTTCTTGCTTGTCCGGCGACGACGGCGTCCAGTTTTCTGGACAGGGCGGCCACGCCGGGGGCAAGCGGAGGGGTTGGTCACCTGTGGGGCGTGGCCCAGGGGGACCGCTCGCGGCTGCTGGAGGGAGCTGCGGCGGCGACGTCGGACAGGCCGGCGGGCAGGCCGGTGGCGGCCAGGTAGGCGCGGAAGGCGTCGCGGGGGATGCGGACCTTGCCCCGGCCGTTGCCGACCCGGTAGGAGTCCAGGCGCCCGCTGCGGGTCATGCGCCAGACGGTCTCCTGCGACAGCTTCAGGGCGTAGGCCACCTGGGGCACCGTGAGGTAGTTCGTCGGGTCCGGGAGCGGGGCCGGGTCGGTGGTCGGCTGCTGGATGTTCATGCGGGGTCTCCTCGGTCTGTTGGTGGGGGTCGGGTGAGGGTTCCGTCGAGTGCCTGCCGATGCTCACCGGCGTTCACGGCGTCGCGTTCACCGCTCATGGGCGGGTGGGTTTCGGGTCCGCCGGGCACGGCTTCAACCGCGCGGGCGGCCGTTTCGGCGGCGGGGTGAACGGGGCGGTGAACACCCGGCTGGATGGCGCTCACGTCGCCGCGTTCGCCGCTCACGGGTGGGTCCGTTTCGGGTCCGCCGGCGCCCGTTTCAGCGGTGGTGGCCGGGGCTTCGGGTCCGGGCGGTGACGGTTCGGGGCGCGGGAGTCGGCCCTGTTGTGGCTGGTCACGCCCACTTCTCAGGGGTCGGGAGTCGGGCTGGAATGCGGGGCGTTCACCGGTGAGCGGCCGGGAGGTTCACCGGTGAACGGTCGGACGTTCGCCGCTCCGCAGGTGCCCCTGAAAGTCGGCGGGCCGGGGGTGAAACGGGCCCGCCGGCCAGTCGGGGTGAACGGGTCGCGAGCGCCCGTGAGCGACGGTGAGCGCCCGGGTGTTCACCGCCCCGTGCGCGCCCCTGAAGGTCGGCCGACTGCGGTTGAAACCGGGCCGGTCGGGCGGGCGGGGCGTGCGGGGTGGTGAGCGCTCGTGAACGCCGGTGAGCGCTCACCACCGGCCGGGGGTGTTCACCCCACGGGCGCGGTCTGCGGGGCGGTGACGCCGAAGATGTGGGTGATGGTGGTGCCGAGGCGCACCGCGAAGTCGTGGAGGTTGGAGGCACGGCGGCCGGTGTAGATGTCCATGGCCATCTCGGCGTAGTCCTCGGCCACGTCCACGCCGGTCTGCGCCATGGCGAACCACAGGCACTCGATGACCTTGGACTCGTTGCCGGGCTCCAGGTCCTCGTGCATCAGCAGCACGCTGGGGGTGAAGAGCAGGCGGCCCAGGATCTCCGCGAACGACAGGTGCAGCGTCATCTGCACCGCCACGCGCGGGGCGGTCTCACCGTCGTCCGGGTCGCCGAACACGTCGACCTGGGAGCGGATCGGGCCGACGGCCAGGTGCTGGGTGGCGAGCGAAGCGTGCATGATGGAAGTCCCTTCACTGGGGCATGGAGCGGCGGTTGTCTTGGCGGATTGGCGCCGCTCCATGGCAAGTCCTGGCATCGTCTGCATTGTCCGAACAATGCTGCCGGTGAAGAGGTTGGCACGCTCAGCAAGCGTCGGTCAAGCCCATCGTTCGCATTGACTAGACAATGCGCCGTGAGCTGCTGTTTCATGGTCTGCATGTCAGCGATGCGATCCGGGCGAGCGCCCATGTACCAGCAGATCTCCGACGGGCTGAGGCAGAAGATCGCGGATGGGACGCTCCCGGCCGGCGCGCAGTTGCCGACCGAGGCGGACCTGATCGCGCAGTTCGGCGTGGGTCGAGGAACGGTCCGACAGGCACTCAGCGCGCTGGTCAACGAGGGCCTGGTCGTGCCGATGAGGCCCCGGGGTTACTTCGTCAAGGAACGCCAGCCCATGGTGTTCCGGCCGCAAGCTGAGTTCCGCAAGCGCCCCTACTCGGCCGAGATGGACGCCTTCGTCACGGAGCACTCGGCGGAGGGGCGGAAGCCGCGCCAGCTCATCGAGGTGGCCATCGTGGAGCCCGCGCCGGACATCGCGAAGCGCCTGCACCTGGAGGCCGGAGAGCTTGCCGCGGTGCGTCGGCGAATCCGCTGGCTCGACGGCGAGCCGTTCAACGTGAACGACAGCTACTTCCCGCTGGACATCGTTCGCGACTCCGAGATCATGCGGCCGGAGGACATCACGCGCGGCGCCAACGAGGTGCTGGCGGAGCTGGGCTACCGGCAGGTGCGGGCGCTCGACGAGCTGTACGTGCGGATGCCGACACCCGATGAGGCGCACCGCCTTGAACTGGGACCGGGGAGCCCCGTCGCGTACCACGTCTGCACCGGCTTCACGGCCGACGGCCGGCCGGTGCGCGTCGCGGTGACCGTGCTGCCGGGGGACCGGCACGTCATCTCGTACGAGCGGCAGTGGGAGCAGCCGCAGGACGGTGCCGAATGACCGGGCTGGAAATGCGAGCGGCCACGCCGGACGAACTTCCCCTGGTTGAGGAGTTGCTGACCGGCGCGGGTGCGTGGCTGGCGTCCCTCGGGAGCGACCAGTGGCAGTTTCCCCCGCGCCGGGAACGGCTGCTCGACTCGATGAGCCGGGGGGAGTGCTTTATAGCCTTCCGCGACGGCTCGCCGGTCGGAACGCTGACTGTGGACGACCAGGCGGACCCGGAGTTCTGGCAGGCCGACGACGAGCCGGAGATGGCGCTGTATGTGCACCGGATGGCCACCGCTCGCGCTGCGGCTGGCCAGGCAGTGGGTGCTCAGATGTTGGACTGGGCGGCGGCCCGTGCGGCGGCTGCGGGCAAGGCCAGCCTTCGGCTTGATGCGTGGAAGACGAACCCGGGGCTGCATCGCTACTACCTGGGCCAAGGCTTCATTTTGGTGAGGATCGTTGATCTGCCGCACAGGCAGTCAGGCGCCCTCTTTGAGCGGACCGTAGGTGATCGGCGAGGGACGGCGGAGCTGAAGCGCGACCTGTAACTTTCATGTGATTTGCCTCACTGGACATTTAGCTTTCAAGCGGGGCATTTAGGCAGCTTGGATGCATTTTCCACGGTAGTCTTTGTCTTGGCAGGCCGGGTGACTTCAGGTTGTGTGATAGGGGGGAATTGCCCCAGGTCAGGTGCGGATTCCCTGGCGTGACGCATGGCCTTGGATGCGGTGAACGTCCTCGCCGGGGGAGTGCCGTGTCAGCGTGTTTGGGCGGCTTGCGTCAGCAGGGTGCTGACTGAACATCATGGGGCTTCAAGCAAGAAGCCCACGCGCGTCGCTCAGGGGGTCCAAGCCAAGAGCGATGCGCGTGGGCTGCTGACACCGTGGAGGTATCCCCATGAGTCTGACTCCTAGCCCACGTCCCCTGTCAACTGTCGACCCTGGGCCTTTGGTTGTCGCCGTGATTGTTGTTGTCGTCGTTCTCGCAGTGCCGGCGGGAACGCTACATCAGGCGCTGGTCGACGTGGCTGCTCTCGCCGCCCTACTCTTGGGTGGCGGCCGGGCTGCCGGGCGGGGGCGGCGCTAGCTTCTGGGCCGTCTGTGGGCCGTCCGGTGCTGATCAAGGGTGGCCAACGGTGACAACTGGCGACAGCTCAGCTCCAGGTCAGAGACCCCTGATCAGCCGTGCAAAATCGACAGGCCAAACCCAGGGCAAGAAGTAGGCCGGACCGGCCGTCGAGGGCCCCGCTCCCCGCATGGGGGAGCGGGGCCCTTCGCCGTCAACCCGCTTGGGGCCGCGGTGAGTTCACGGTGTCGCAAAAATGGTTCAGACCATTGACGGGTCCGATGGCGGCTCCTACCGTGTGAGCACCGACCCGGCGCAGGCATGCCAAGCCCCCACGCGCGCGTGTCCGCGCCCGGCGCACTCTCCATCCACCCCCACGGAGGAGCACCATGCGCACACGTCATGCCGTCGGAGCCGTGATCGCCGCCCTCGCGGTGCCGGTCGCGGTCGCCTTCCCGGCGCAGTCGCACGGCTACATCACCACACCGCCCAGCCGGGCCGCGCTCTGCGGCGCGGGCACGGTGACCAACTGCGGCGAGATCCGCTGGGAGCCGCAGAGCGTCGAGGGAGCGAAGGGCTTCCCGACCAGAGGCCCGGCCGACGGCACCATCTGTGCCGGAGGCAACAGCCGGTTCGCCGAGCTGGACGACCCGCGCGGCGGCGCCTGGCCGGCCACCGCCGTCTCGGCGGGCCAGCGGCTGACCTTCACCTGGCGGTTCACCGCCCGGCACGCCACCTCGGGCTTCCGGTACTACCTGACCAAGGCCGGCTACGACGCCACGCAGAAGGTCACCCGGTCCAACCTCGACCTGACCCCGTTCCTGAACGTCCCCTACAACAACACCCAGGTGCCCAGCACGCTCAGCCACACCGCGACCCTGCCGTCCGGGCGGACCGGCCACCACGTGGTCGTCGCGGTCTGGGACGTCGCGGACACCCCCAACGCCTTCTACTCCTGCGCGGACGTGACGTTCTGACGCCCGGAACCACCGCCCGGCGGGTACCCGCCCGGTGGACCCCGCCGGCGATCCGGCGGTGAGGAGACCGGGGTGCGCGGCCGTCTCCCACGGCAGCCGCGCACCCCGGAGCTCCGCGACGGCACCGGGGGGAGGCCGGGCGGACGGACCTCAGTGGCCGCAGCAGCCGCCGTCGACCCCGCCGCACTGGCAGGGCGCTCCGGACTGGCAGCCGCAGCCGCAACCCGGTCCGCAGCCGCAGCCGGCCGCGAGGACGGCCAGCAGCTTCGGGGCGGGCGGTTCGATGGTCTCGGGAGCCGATGCCGGGCCGGTCGGGTTTGCCTTCATCGCGCGGACCCCTCCTTCTGACGGGCACGCCTCGGTGCCCACGGGTTCGAGTGAAACCGCCGACCGGAGGGTGCGTCAACGGGCGCGCAGTGGTGGGGAGTCCGGCTGCTCGTGCTCCCCCACCACCCCGGCCCGGGGTTTACTCACCCCTGGGAAGGAACGCCCCCGAGGACGGGGGAACGCCCCGATGTCACTCCACCTCGGCGGCGGCCTCGGTCGCCGCGACGAACTCCGCCACGTGCTCGCCGGTCACCAGGTACACCACGCGCTTGGCCACCGAGACCGCGTGGTCGGCGAACCGCTCGTAGTAGCGGCCGACCAGCGTGACGTCCACGGCGGTCTCGATGCCGTGGTGCCAGCGCTCGTCGATGAGGTGCGCGAACAGCTCGCGGTGCAGCGCGTCGATCGCGTCGTCG
The DNA here is from genome assembly GCF_039527695.1 of Kitasatospora putterlickiae. Lineage (NCBI taxonomy): Bacteria > Bacillati > Actinomycetota > Actinomycetes > Kitasatosporales > Streptomycetaceae > Kitasatospora > Kitasatospora putterlickiae. The sequence continues at coordinate 10,810 of NZ_BAAAKJ010000466.1, read as the reverse complement.
TCCTGCTCCAGCTCCAGCGCCTTGTCGACGTCCTTGGTGGCGATCACCAGGCCGGCCTTGGAGACCAGGCGCTGGGCGAGCTGCCCCAGCTCCAGGACCGTCGAGTGCAGGTCGCGGGGGACGGCCGACTCGGGGTAGCGCAGCCGCGCGACCTTGGCGACGTGCCGGGCGAGGTCGCCGCAGCGCTCCAGGTCGGCGCTCATCCGCAGCGAGGTGACCACGATGCGCAGGTCGGTGGCGACCGGCTGCTGACGGGCGAGCAGGTCGATCGCCCGGTTCTCCAGCTCGTGGTGCAGGTCGTTGATCTTCTCGTCGGCGGCGATCACGCTCTCCGCCAGCGCCAGGTCCGCGTCGAGGAGCGCGGTGGTGGCCCGCCCGAGGGCCGAACCGACCAGCCGGGCCATCTCGACCAGGCTGTCGCCGATCGAGTCGAGTTCCTCGTGGTACGCGTCGCGCATGTTCTCTCCTCAGTAGCTGTGTCGGTGGCGGTGCCGACCGGTCATTCGGTACGACGGTCCGACCGACGCGTGAATGACCGCTGCTGGTGGCGCGCATCGTACGCGCACACCCGGGGCGGCGGGCGGCCCTGCGGTCGCGCCGCCCCTCCCACACGGGCTCCGGCGCCCACTCTGGGCCGTCCGGGCGACCACGCACGACCCGTTCAGTTAATCAACGGCCACCTGAAGGTGAATTCTCGGCAACGCGTGGCCGATCCCTTGATCGAGCCCTTGGGGAGCGCCCGCACCGTGCGCTTAGGCTGACCGTATGGACGTGAACGTGGCCGCCGCCGCTGCCTGCGCCATAGCCGGGCTCGGCGTCGGCCTCACGGCCTCGATCGCCTTCCGTTGGAGCGAGCGCGAGCAGGCCAGGGGCAGGTACGGCGGAACCAACCGGAACCAGGGCCGTACCCAGGGTCGTACCCAGGGACTGGGCCCCGCGCAGGAACCCCCGCTGCCCCCGGGGGTCGACACCGTCCTCTCCGTGCTGCGCTCCTGCGCGATCGTGCTCGGCGAGGCCGACGACGTGGTCAAGGCCAGCTCGGCCGCCTACGCGATGGGCCTGGTGCGCGGCGGCGCGGTCGCCGTCGACCAGCTGCTCGCGCTGGCCCGTTCCACCCGCCGGGACGGCGAGATCCGCCAGCTCGAACTGGAACTGCCCCGCCCCGGTGCGGCGCGCGCCGCCGAACCGCTCGCGGTCTCGGCCCGGGTCGCCCCGCTGGGCTCCCGGCTGGTCCTGGTGCTGGTCGAGGACCAGACCGAGCGCCGCCGGGTGGAGGCCGTCCGCCGCGACTTCGTCGCCAACGTCAGCCATGAGCTCAAGACCCCGGTCGGCGCGCTCTCGCTGCTCTCCGAGGCGGTCGCGGACGCGGCCGACGACCCGGAGGCGGTGCAGCGCTTCGCCGGCCGGATGCAGATCGAGGCGACCAGGCTGGCCAGCCTGGTCCAGGAGATCATCGACCTCTCCCGGGTCCAGGACGACCGGCTGATGGTCGACCCGGAGCCGGTCGCGGTGGACGAGCTGATCGCCGAGGCGATCGACCGCTGCCGCCAGCAGGCCGCCGCCAAGCAGATCCTCATCGCGGCCGGCGGCATCGCCGGCCTCTACCTGCACGGCAACCGCGGCCAGCTCGCCGCCGCGCTCGGCAACCTCGTCGAGAACGCCGTCAACTACAGCCCGCCGCGGACCAGGGTCGCGATCGCCACCCGCCGGATATCCAGCGCCGCCGCGCTGGGCGAGGCCGACGGCGAGCTCATCGAGATCTCGGTGACCGACCAGGGCATCGGCATCTCCGAGAAGGACCGCGAGCGGGTCTTCGAACGCTTCTACCGGGTCGACCCCGCACGCTCCCGGCAGACCGGCGGCACCGGCCTCGGCCTCTCCATCGTCAAGCACGTGGCCGCCTCGCACGGCGGCACCGTGTCGGTGTGGAGCGTCGAGGGCCAGGGCTCCACCTTCACCCTCCGCCTGCCCGCCGGGCAGGCCCCCGTGGACCGGCCCCGTGCGGGGGCGTCCGCGGAATCCCTGTCAGAAACAACTCCCCAGCTTGCCCCGGAGGCCTGATCGTGACCCGAGTACTGGTGGTCGAGGACGAGGAGTCGTTCAGCGACGCCCTCTCGTACATGCTCCGCAAGGAGGGCTTCGAGGTGGCCATCGCCGCCACCGGCCCCGACGCGCTGGAGCAGTTCGAACGCAACGGTGCCGACCTCGTCCTGCTCGACCTGATGCTGCCGGGGCTGCCCGGCACCGAGGTCTGCCGCCAGCTGCGGGTCCGCTCCAACGTGCCGGTGATCATGGTCACCGCCAAGGACAGCGAGATCGACAAGGTGGTCGGTCTGGAGATAGGCGCGGACGACTACGTCACCAAGCCCTACTCCACCCGTGAGCTGGTCGCCCGGATCCGCGCGGTGCTGCGCCGCCGCGGCGAGAACGAGGGCCCCGGCGACGGCGGCGGCCCCGGCGCCCTGGAGGCCGGGCCGGTCCGGATGGACGTCGACCGGCACGTGGTGACCGTGGACGGCGCCAAGGTCGACCTGCCGCTCAAGGAGTTCGACCTGCTGGAGATGCTGCTGCGCAACGCCGGCCGGGTGCTCACCCGGATGCAGCTGATCGACCGGGTCTGGGGCGCGGACTACGTCGGCGACACCAAGACGCTGGACGTCCACGTCAAGCGGCTGCGGGCGAAGATCGAGCCGGACCCGGGCGCGCCGCGCTACCTGGTCACGGTGCGCGGCCTCGGCTACAAGTTCGAGCCGTAGGCCGAACGAACGCGGAACGCCCCTCCGGCCGGTG
>NZ_BAAAKJ010000466.1:1171-8005 GCF_039527695.1 Kitasatospora putterlickiae | reverse complement strand
CGCGCCGCGGCAGGTGCCGCGGTGCCGGGCCTCAGTGGGCGGCCGGGACCCCCGGGGCGGCCGGGGTGGTGGCGCCGGCGGCCGGGGTGGCGGCCTTGCTCGGCGCGGCGGCCGGGGCGGCCGGCCCGAAGCCCTTGTACAGGTCCTTGTTCGGGCTGACGTGGGCCTCGGTGTCGAGCTTCTCGTGGTTCTTGAACGTGAAGGAGGTCGCCACGTAGCCGCCCACGGTCACCGTGGTGGAGGCGACCTTGGCGATCGGGTTGCCCGGGCCGCCGAGCAGCACCGCGCCGCCGGCCGGGACGGAGATGCTGGTCAGCGGGGCGCCCGCGGCGTCGGTGAAGGCGGCGGGGGCGCCGCCGGCGACGGTGACGGCCTGCAGTTCGAGCACCTCGGGCCCGGTGTTGCTGATGTTCACCGTCACGTTGGCGGGGCCGGTGTGCTCGCCGGAGGACTCGTCCCCGGTGACCACGACGATGTTGTTCAGCACGACATCGGTGCCGAGGGTGGCCGACGCGTTGTCGGGCTTGATCTGCAAGGTCTCCGGGGTGTTCCCGGCGGCGCAGGAGGACAGCGGGGCGATGGCCAGGGCGGCGAGGGCGGCGATGCCGCCGCGTCGAAGGCTGCGGCTCACGGCGGCGGCTTCTCCTAAGTCACGTGTCGGAAGGTCAGGTCTCAGATTATCGACCTCGCTTATGCCGTCCTCACGGGGTGGTCCCTTCGTGTCGCGCACCCGGGGTGGACGGGGCGTCCGGACGGCGGCATCTCCGCGTGCTCAGGTCAAGCATCGACCAAGATCGGATCACGATCCGGAAACGGCCCGATAAACGGTGAAAGCTCAAGATCAAATCACGGTTTCGGGCGTGTTGCCAGAGGTTTCAGCGGGCGGCGGAACCGCCTCCGACCTGCGGGAAGCCCTCCTCGAACACCGGTCGCAGCACGTCATGGGGGTCCTTGTCAAGCCCCGAGACCGGCCCTGACCTGCGAAAACGCCCTTCGAGTGCGCCGAAAAGCGTGTTATTCTGGAAAGCCACGGAAGGGGTCCTGTCACATGACGTTCAAGGTTGGCGACACGGTGGTCTACCCCCATCACGGGGCCGCGCTGATCGAGGCCATCGAAATTCGCCAGATCAAAGGTGTGGACAAGACCTACCTGGTGCTCAAGGTGCAGCAGGGAGACCTGACGCTCCGCGTGCCCGCCGAGAACGCGGAGTTCGTCGGCGTTCGCGACGTGGTCGGCCAGGAAGGTCTGGACCGGGTCTTCGAGGTGCTCCGCGCGCCGTACACCGAAGAGCCGACCAACTGGTCCCGTCGCTACAAGGCGAACCTGGAGAAGCTCGCCTCGGGCGACGTTATCAAGGTCGCCGAGGTCGTGCGCGACCTCTGGCGTCGCGAGCGCGAGCGCGGCCTCTCCGCCGGTGAGAAGCGCATGCTCGCCAAGGCGCGCCAGATCCTCGTCAGCGAACTCGCGCTGGCGGAGAACACCAACGAGGACAAGGCGGAGACGCTGCTCGACGAGGTGCTCGCCTCGTAGCGGCCGTCCGCTCCACAACGCTCACAGCGCCCGATGCCGGCGCGCCGCCCACCGGACCCAGGGTCCGGGGGTGGTGCAGTGGCACTTCGGGCGCTGAGGCGTGTCCGGACGACGCCCCCGCACCCGAGCGGCCTCGGCCGGTCTCGGGTCCGCATGACCGTTTCTGCTTCTGTCCGGGCGGAAGACGGTGGTGCTTCGGAAGGGGTCCGCGCCCGTCGTGCACGCCATGGCCATACCCACTTCGCCGAAGGAGTGAAACCTGAACGCCACAGCAGCAGTCGCAGCAGCAGTCGTGCCCGCCGCCGGCCGCGGCGAGCGCCTGGGGCCGGGCGCCCCGAAGGCCCTGCGTGAACTGGGGGGCGTGCCGCTCCTGGTGCACGCCGTCCGGGCGCTGACCCGCAGCCGCGCGGTCGGCCTGGTCGTGGTCGCCGCCCCCGCCGACGGGGTGGCCGAGGTGGCCGCCCTGCTCGACAGTCACGGGCTGGAGGGCAAGGACATCCGGGTGGTGGCCGGCGGGGCGACCCGCCAGGAGTCGGTCCGACTGGGCCTGGCCGCCATCCCCGCCGAGGTCGGCATCGTGCTGGTGCACGACGCGGCCCGCCCGCTCGTCCCGGTCGAGGTGGTGGACGCGGTGGCGTCCGCCGTCCGGGCCGGGGCCGGGGCGGTGGTGCCGGCGGTGCCGCTGGCCGACACCGTCAAGCGGGTCGAGCCGGTCGCCGGCGGGCCCGAGCCGGTGATCGACACGCCCGACCGCGCCACCCTGCGCGCGGTGCAGACCCCGCAGGGCTTCCGCCGGGAGACGCTGGCCGAGGTGCACGCCAGGGCGCTGGCCGAGGAGGCCGCGGCGGACGGGTCCGGCCTGCCGCCGGTCACCGACGACGCGGGCCTGGTCGAGCGGTTCGGCGGCCGGGTGGTCGTGGTGCCCGGGCACGAGGAGGCGTTCAAGGTGACCCGTCCGCTGGACCTCGTCCTCGCCGAGGCCGTACTCGCCCGCCGGAGGGCCGCCGATGCCTACTGAGCCGATGCCCACTGAGCCGATGTCCACTGAACCGGTGCCTACCGGGCCGCGGCCTGCTGAGCCGCTTCCCGCCCATCCGGCGCCCGCCGACCCGCAGGCCCCGGTCGTCCCCCGGATCGGGATCGGCACCGATGTGCACGCCTTCGAGCCCGGCCGCCCGCTCCGGGTGGCCGGCCTGGAGTGGCCAGGCGCCGAGGCCGGCCTGGCCGGGCACTCGGACGCCGACGTGGCCGCGCACGCCGCCTGCGACGCCCTGTTCTCGGCCGCCGGGATCGGCGACCTGGGCGCGCACTTCGGCACCGACCGGCCGGAGTGGGCCGGCGCGTCCGGGGTGCGGCTGCTCGGCGAGGCGGCCCGGCTGGTCCGCGCGGCGGGCTTCGAGATCGGCAACGTCGCGATCCAGGTGATCGGGGTCCGGCCGAAGATCGGCAAGCGCCGGGCGGAGGCGCAGGCCGCGCTCGGCGCGGCGGTCGGGGCCCCGGTCTCGGTCTCCGGCACCACCACCGACGGGCTCGGCCTCACCGGCCGCGCCGAGGGGCTGGCGGCGATCGCCACCGCCCTGGTGTACGAGCGGCGTTGACCGCCGCGGCGCGCCGGGATCGGGAACAATCCCAGGACTGACGGGTGTTCAGCGGGCGTTGGGCGGGCCCGGGTCGATAGTGTTCGGCTCCGGGCCCGCGCAGGCCTCCCCCCGGGCCCACCGTTGCCGACGAGATGAGGTTTCCGATGGGCGTAGAACTCTCCGACCGCGCCAAGAAGCTGTTCGACGACAAGACCTTCGCCGTGGTCTCCACGATCCAGCCGGACGGCAGCCCCCAGTCCTCGGTCGTCTGGGTCAAGCGGGACGGCGACGACATCCTCTTCTCCACCGTCCAGGGCCGCCGCAAGCACCTCAACCTGGCCCGGGACCCGCGCGTCTCGATCGTCGTCAACCCGGCGGACAACCCGTACGAGTACCTGGAGGCGCGCGGCGAGGTCGTGATGACGACCGAGGGCGGACGGGAGCTGATCGACGAGCTGTCCCTGAAGTACCGGGGCGAGGAGACGTACGGCTTCGACGGTCCGGACGACGTGCGCGTGGTCGTGCGGCTCAGCCCGCGCAAGGTGGTCGGCTCGATCTGAGCCGGAGGGCCGGGCAGGGGTGTCTCCGGGGAAATCGGGCCCGAGGCGGTCTTGACATTTCGGAATGTAGCGGGGCACCCCCTACCGCCCACTACGCTTGACGCTGTGAGCATTCGACTGTACGACACCAGCACCCGACAGGTACGCGACTTCGTCCCGCTTGTACCGGGTTGTGTCTCGATCTACCTGTGCGGCGCTACCGTTCAGTCGGCGCCACACATCGGGCACATCCGGTCGTACCTCAACTTCGACGTCATGCAGCGGTGGTTCGCCTACCGCGGCTACCAGGTGACCTTCGCCCGGAACGTCACCGACATCGACGACAAGATCATCGCCAAGGAGCGCGAGCTCGGCACGCCGTGGTGGCAGATCGCCTACGAGAACGAACGCGCCTTCAACGACGGCTACGACGCGCTCGGCTGCCTGCCGCCGACCGTCGAACCGCGCGCGACCGGGCACATCCCCGAGATGGTCGAGATGATGCGCGGCCTCATCGAGAAGGGCCACGCCTACGCGGCCGACGGCAACGTCTACTTCGACGTGAAGTCGTACCCGGGCTACCTCGCGCTCTCCAACCAGAAGCTGGAGAACCTCCTGCAGCCCTCCGGCGAGGGCGAGACCGGCAAGCGCGACCCGCGCGACTTCGCGATGTGGAAGTCCGCCAAGCCGGGCGAGCCGAGCTGGGAGACCCCGTGGGGCCGCGGCCGTCCGGGCTGGCACCTGGAGTGCTCGGCGATGGCCCACAAGTACCTGGGCGCGGCCTTCGACGTTCACGGCGGCGGGCTGGACCTGATCTTCCCGCACCACGAGAACGAGATCGCCCAGTCCAAGGCCTACGGCGACGACTTCGCCAGCTTCTGGGTGCACAACGCCTGGGTCACCATGGCCGGCGAGAAGATGAGCAAGTCGCTCGGCAACTCGGTGCTGGTCTCCGAGATGGTCCAGCGCTGGCGGCCGATCGTGCTCCGCTACTACCTGGCGTCCCCGCACTACCGCTCGATGATCGAGTACAGCGAGGAGTCGCTGCGCGAGGCCGAGGCCGGCTTCGGCCGGATCGAGGGCTTCGTCCAGCGGGCCGTCGAACGCTGCGGCGCCGTCGACGCGGCGCCCGAGGTCCCGCCGGCCTTCGCCGAGGCGATGGACGACGACCTGGGTGTGCCGCAGGCGCTCGCGATCGTGCACACCGCCGTCCGCCAGGGCAACAGCGCCCTCACCGCGGACGACAAGGAGAGCGCGGTGGCGCGCTTGGCCGAGGTCCGTGCGATGCTCGGAGTACTGGGTCTGGACCCGCTCGACCGGCAGTGGGCCGGGACGGAGCGCGGCGAGGACCTGCACGGCGTGGTCGACTCGCTGGTCCGTCTCGTCCTGGACCAGCGCCAGGCGGCGCGGGCCCGCAAGGACTTCGCGACCGCGGACGCCATCCGTGACCAGCTCGGTCTGGCCGGGCTGGCGATCGAGGACACCCCGTCCGGCCCGCGCTGGACGATCAACAGCCAGTAACCCCCCGGCGACCGAGGGGTGAGGTGGGCCGTACCGGACCGGTGCGGCCCTCCCGCATGACGGAGCGCATGCCGTCGGGCGTCACCGGCACCGCCGGGGCGGCCGGCCATGCCGGACAGACAGACAGGAAGTACAGCCATGGCCGGCAACAGCCAGCGCAGGAACCGCCGCAACCCCGGGTCGAAGAAGGGCGCGAGTGTCGGTACCGGCGGCCACAGCCGGAAGGCGCTCCAGGGCAAGGGCCCGACCCCGCCCGGTGAGGAGCGCAAGGGCCACCCGAAGCAGCGGGCCGCCAACGCCGCGCTGAAGCGGGAGCGGGACGCCAAGGCCCGGGCCGGCATGCGCCGGGCCGGTGGCGGCGGCCGGGGCGGCCGGGGCGGCGCCGGCTCCGCCGAGCTGGTCTTCGGCCGCAACTCGGTCGTCGAGGCCCTGCAGGGCGACGTGCCGGCCAACGCGCTGTACGTCCAGCAGTTCATCGACACCGACGACCGGGTCCGCGACGCCTTCCAGGCCGCCAACGACCGCGGCATCCCGCTGATGGAGGCCCCGCGCCCGCAGCTGGACCAGATGACCGGCGGCATGAACCACCAGGGCCTGGTGCTGCAGGTCCCGCCGTACGAGTACGCGCACCCCGAGGACCTGCTGGACGAGGCCGCGGACTCCGGCCGGGACGCGCTGATCGTGGCGCTGGACGGCGTCACCGACTCGCGCAACCTGGGCGCCGTGGTCCGTTCCGCCGCAGCCTTCGGCGCGCACGGCGTGGTCATCCCGGAGCGCCGGGCGGCCGGCATGACCGCCGGAGCCTGGAAGACCTCCTCGGGCGCGGCGGCCCGGCTGCCCGTCGCCCGGGCGACCAACCTGACCCGGGCGCTGGAGGCGTACCAGAAGGCCGGTCTGATGGTGGTCGGCCTGGCGGCCGACGGCGAGGCGGAGATCGGCGACCTGGAGGCGCTGACCGGCCCGGTGGTGATCGTCGCGGGCAGCGAGGGCAAGGGCCTGTCCCGGCTGGTCTCGGAGACCTGCGACCTGCGGGTGCGGATCCCGATGTCCGGGCTCACCGAGTCGCTGAACGCGGGTGTCGCGGCCGGCGTCGTGCTGTACGAGGCGGCCCGGCTGCGCGCCAAGGTCGGCTGACTTCTGCCGTCGAGCTGGAGTGCCGGCCGACACGCCCGAGAACGGCGTACGGGCCTGAGCACGGCGCGGGTGGGCGGCGCAAGGCGTTCTCCGGAACCTCCCGCCGTCCGCCCGCAAATCAGGGGAAAGCGATCGGATCCGCCCGGGTCCGGTCGCTTTTTTCCTGATCCCTTCAAGGGGGCTCCCGATATCCACCCGGGAGAGTGTCCTAACCGGGCGTCACCCGGTTAGACGGGCGTGGACACCAGAACACCTAGGCGCCCGCTCCTGGGCGGTGGCAGCACCGGGATAGACGCGGGCCCCGGCCTCAACACGGTCAAGGTGCCGTCCGACCCGGCGCGCCTCAGCAGCACCCAGGCGAGCTTCCGGCTCAACCTCGGCACCCCGGTGGCGCCGCTGATCGACGCCCCGGCCGGACTGCTGTCCACCGGCGCCGCGTTCGGCGACCCGTACGGCACCCAGCGGCTGATCCGCCGCCCGCTGGTCACCCCGCAGGTGGTCGTCCCCGCCGGCGACGTGGGCGCGCTCG
>NZ_BAAAKJ010000466.1:0-1151 GCF_039527695.1 Kitasatospora putterlickiae | reverse complement strand
GGGCTCGCGGGGGCGCCGCAGCGCCGCAAGGGCCGGGTCACCCCGGTCACCTGGACCGGGGAGACGCGCCCGGGCGACGTCGCGGCCACCCAGCTGCTGGAGGCCGTCCGGCTCGGCGCCGGCCGGGCCGGGGTCGGCGGACGCGGCGGACGGTTCGGCGGCACGCTCGCGGACGCGGACACCCAGGTCATCCCGCCGTACGGCGGTTCCCGGGCGGTGCCCCGCCAGTCGCGCGAGGGCGACGGCACCGCCACCGACGCCGGCGTCGGCCCGGTCGGCGCGCCGCAGGGCTGGACGCCCAGCGGCGAACTGCCCGAGGTCTCGGCCGCCGGCGCCGAGGGCAGGCCGCCCTGGTACCCCGGCCGCCGGGTCGACCTCGGCCTGGTGCTGCTGCCGCTGCGGGCGGTGCTCGGCTCGCTCTCCGTCTACGCCGGGTTCAGCAAGCTCTGCGACCCGGTGTACTTCGACGGCGGCGAGCGCGGCTCGATGATGCGCTGGCTCTCCTCGCTGCACCCCTGGAAGGTCGCCGAGCCGCTGCTGGCCTTCGCCATGGCGCACCCGGTCGGGGCCGGCCTGGTGGTGTCGTTCACCGAGATCGTGGTCGGGGTGCTGACCGTCCTCGGGCTCTGGCAGCGGCTCGCGGCCGGGGCGGCGATGACGCTCTCCGCCGCACTGCTGTTCACGGTGAGCTGGCGGGCCGTCCCGGTGTACGACACGCCCGACCTGATCTTCCTGGCGGCGTGGAGCCCGCTGCTGATCGCCGGGGCGCCGTTCGCCTCGCTGGACGGGCGGCTCGGCCTGGAGGCCTGGCGGCACTACGGCGCGGACGCCCCGGCGGCGCTGCGGCGTAGGGTGCTGCGGCGCGGCACGGTGGTCACCTCGGTGGTCATCGGCCTGACCCTGCTGCTCGGCTCCATGCTGGGCGCGGCGGTCCGCACCGGCGCCCGGCCGCAGCCCCCGGCGCCGTCCCGGCCGGCCACCGACTACGGCACCCCGGTCTGGCCGAGCGGTGGACCGTCCGCCACCCCCGGCGGCAAGGCCCCGGCCACCTCGGCGCCCTCGCCGGCCCCGTCCCGGCCGGCCACGCCGAGCGCCACGCCCACCACCGGCACGCCGACCGGCTCCAGCTTCTCCCGGGTGTGCGAGCCGCC
>NZ_BAAAKJ010000465.1:0-5719 GCF_039527695.1 Kitasatospora putterlickiae | reverse complement strand
GCCCGAGCCCGCCGCCGGCGGTTCCGGCAGCCCGTCCGGCGCCTCCGCCAGCAGCTCGCGCGGTATCAGCACCACCGCCGTGGTCCCCCCGTACGGCGAGGGCCGCAGGTGGACCCGGATGCCGTGCCGCCGGGCCAGCCGGCTGACGACGAACAGGCCGAGCCGGTCGGTGTCGGCGAGGTCGAACTCCTGCTCGACCGCGAGGCGTTCATTGATCCCGGCGAGGGCCTGCTCGCTCAGCCCGAGCCCCCGGTCGTCGATCTCCAGCGCGAAGCCGTGCGCGACCACCTCGCCCTGGACGGTCACCTGGGTGGCCGGCGGGGAGTACACCGCCGCGTTCTCGACCAGCTCGGCGACCAGGTGGGTGACGTCCGCGACCGCGCTGCCGAGCAGGCCGGTACCGGGGAACGGCCGGACGATCACCCGCGCGTAGTCCTCGACCTCGCCGACCGCCGCGCGGACCACGTCCACCATCCGCACCGGCTTGCGCCACGCCCGGCCGGGCGAGCCGCCGGCCAGGATGATCAGGCCCTCGGCGTGCCGGCGCATACGGGTGGTGAGGTGGTCGACCTTGAAGAGGTCCTCCAGCTCCGCCGGGTCCTCGGTGCGCCGCTCCATGGTGTCGAGCAGGGTCAGCTGGCGGTGCAGCAGCACCTGGCTGCGCCGGGCCAGGTTGACGAAGACCGCGGAGACGCCGCGCCGCAGCTCCGCCTGTTCGACGGCGGCCTCGACGGCGGCCCGCTGCACGGCGTTGATCGCCTGTCCGACCTGGCCGATCTCGGCCGCGCCGAACTCCAGCTCCGGGGCCTCGGCGGCGACGTCCACCGCCTCGCCCTTGCGCAGCCGCAGCATCACCGAGGGCAGGCGGGTGCCGGCCAGCTCGTTGGCGGCGTTGCGCAGGCCGATCAGCTCGCGCACCAGGCCGCGGCCGATCCGGTAGGAGATCAGGACCGAGAGCACCACGGCGACCAGACCGATCGCACCGGCGATGCCGCCGCGCCAGAGCAGGCCGATCGCGTACGAGTGGTCGCGGTCGTCGATGGTGCCGGCCAGCCGGGCGTTGATCGCGGCGAGGTCGCCGAGCGCGCGGTCGGCGGTGCGCCGCCAGTTGTCGCCGTTGATCGCCTGGACCACCCGGTCGGGGCCGCCCGCGCCGACGAAGTCCGCCTCGGCCCGGGCGAGCGCGGCCCAGGCCTCACCGCCGCGCAGGGCGATGTAGTCGGCCTGGTCGACCGGATCCAGCTCGGCGATGTAGACGGTGAACAGGGCCTGCTGGTTGTGCAGGGCGTCGAGCGCGACCTGGTACTGCTCGGCGGTCGGCCGGGTGGTCGCGGTGCTCAGGCCCTCCATCGCCGCGTCCTCCTGGGAGAGGTACTCCCGGGCGCGCACCAGCTCGGTCAGGATGGTGCCCTGGCGCGGGAGCTGGCCGCTCTGGCGGGCGACGAAGGCGGACCGGAAGCCGAAGGTGGGCTTGACCAGGTCGGTGTACTGGGCGAGCGCGAACTCCCAGTTGAGCGCGGCGCGGCCGACCTGCGCGCGCAGCGGGGGCAGCTGGTCGGCGGCGGCGAGGATCTGCAGCAGACGGCCGCGCTGGGCCTCGTCGAGCCGGCCGTTCCCGGTGTCCCGCTTCTGCCGCAGCACCGCGAGGTCCCGGTCGGTCGCGGCCTGGGCCTGTTCGAGGGCGTCCCGGGCGGCGCGCGAGGCCGGGTCGGCCAGTCGCTTGACGGCGGCCCGCCGCTCGTTCTGCAGGTCGTGCGCGTACTGGTCGACCGGGGCGCCGAACTCCTCGTACGTCCTGCTGAGGTCCAGCCGGCTCCAGACGTCCCCGGCGGTGGTGAGCGTCGCGTACGCCCAGAGGGCGGCGAGGGCGACGATGGGCACCAGGAGCAGCGCGATGATCTTCGCGCGGATCGAGCTGCTGCGCAGACGCATGGAGTCCTCGGTCGGGAAGTGCCAGGCGCGGACGGGGTGCGGGCGGTGGGTTCGTCGGGGACGTGGATCGGCGCGGACGGGAGGCGGGTTGGTACGGACCAGGGGCCGGTCCGGGGGGTGGTCCCGCAGGACGGACGGGGAGGCCCGGCCGCAGGTCTGCGAGACTCTACTACGCCCTGACCACTCGTTCGAGGGTCGAACCCGGCCTCTCTTCGCCCCGGGCCGGATCGTGTCCGGTTCGGCACCCGGATCACCGGTTCCGCACCGTCGCGGACCGCCACGGACCGCCACGGACCGCCACCGACGGCGGCACGGCGACTGCTCGACACCGGCGCTCCGGGCGGGACGACGGCCGCGAACGACCGTTCCGCGGCACTTTTCGCACGGACCGGTGCCGATCTCGTCGCGTCACGGTCACAACCCTGGGCAGTCGGCACGCCATCCGATAGTTTCGCTCCACCTGCAGGACGGATCGGGGGGATCGTGCGCGAGTTCACCACCCCCGCCCCGGCCGGGCCGGCGGCCACCGGCGGGCTGGCCGACTCGCTCTACGACACCGCCGAACGCTCCCCCGGTCTGGTCCAGTTGTCCCGCCGCGCCGAGGGCCCCCGGGGCACCGCCGGGAACGGGTGGCGGGACGTCACTGCGGCGGGCTTCCGCGACGAGGTGCTCGCCCTCGCCAAGGGCCTGCTCACCCGGGGCGTGCGCTACGGCGACCGGGTCGCGCTGATGTCCCGCACCCGTTACGAATGGACGCTGTTCGACTACGCGCTCTGGTCGATCGGCGCGATCCCCGTCCCCGTCTACCCCACCGCCGCGCCCGACCAGGTCCGCTGGATCCTCGCCGAGACCCAGGCGGTGGCCTGCCTGGTCGAGGACGAGGACCACGCGATGACCGTCGGCGCGGTCTGCGACGCGTTACCCGACCTGACCGGCATCTGGCAGCTGGACCGGGGCTGCGTCGCCGCCATCGTCGAGGACGGGCGCGGGGTCCCCGACTCGCTGGTCCACCGCCAGCGGCTCGGCGTCACCGCCGACACCGTCGCCACCGTCGTCTACACCTCCGGCACCACCGGCCGCCCCAAGGGCTGCCTGCTCACCCACGGCGCCCTGGCCGACGCGGCCGACGCGCTGCTCGCCTGCTGGCACGACGCGCTGCACGACACCGGCGGCCACCAGCCCTCCACCGTGCTGTTCCTGCCGCTGGCGCACGTCTACGGGCGGATGGTGCAGATCGCGGCGGTGCGCGGCGGCCTACGGCTCGGCCACCTCGCCGAGATGTCCACCGACGCCCTGTTGCCCGCGCTCGCCGCGCTGCGCCCGACCTTCCTGCTCGTGGTCCCGTACGTGCTCGACAAGGTGTTCCAGAACGCCCGGCGCGCCGCCGAGGAGGCCGGGCGCGGCGAACTGTTCGAACAGGCCCGACAGGTGGCCGTCGACTGGGCCGCCTGCCGCGAGCAGCGCGCCTTCGGGCGCGGCCACGGCCCCGGCGCCGGTGTACGGCTGCGCCACCTCGCCTACGAGCGGACCGTCTACCAGCGGCTGCGCGCCGTGTTCGGCGGCCGGCTGCGGACGCTGATGTGCGGCGGCTCGACGCTGGACCGCGAACTCGGCCTGTTCTTCACCGGGATCGGCGTCCAGCTGTACGAGGGCTACGGGCTCACCGAGACCTCGGCCGCGATCGCCGGCAACCCGCCCGGGCGCGCCAAGGCCGGCACGGTCGGGCGGCCGGTGCCCGGCGCCACCGTGGCGATCGCCGACGACGGCGAGGTGTGGGTGCGCGGCCCGGGCGTCTTCGGCGGCTACCTCAACCATCCGCGCTGCACGGCCGAGTCGCTGTTCGACGGCTGGTTCGGCACGGGCGACCTCGGCCGCCTGGACGAGGACGGCTATCTCACCATCACCGGCCGCAAGAAGGACCTCATCGTCACCAGCAGCGGCAAGAACCTCGCGCCCGCCGCCCTGGAGCTGCGGGTCGAGACGCACCCGCTGGTCTCGCAGTGCCTGGTGGTGGGCGACGACCGCCCCTACGTGGGCGCGCTGATCACCCTCGACCCGGCGGCGCTGGCGCACTGGCTCAAGCAGCGCGGGCGCGGGCAGTCGGACCCGTGGGCGGTGCTCACCGACGAGGAGCTGCACACCGAGATCCAGCGCGCCGTCGCGACGGCCAACGCCGCCGTCTCGCGCGCCGAGTCGATCCGCGCCTTCCGGCTGCTGCCCCGGGAGTTCGGGGTGGAGCAGGGACTGATGACGCCGTCGCTGAAGCTGCGCCGGTCGGCGATCGCCGACCACTACGCGGCGGACATCGAGGAGCTGTACGCCCCCTGACGGACCGTCTCGTCCCTTTTGCGGCACGACCGGCGCCGACCGCCCCGGCCACCACTCCTTGACGATCGGAGTGGTCCAGTCCATTGTTTTGCTCCGGCCAGGGTGCGGCA
Organism: Kitasatospora putterlickiae; assembly: GCF_039527695.1. Taxonomy (NCBI): domain Bacteria; kingdom Bacillati; phylum Actinomycetota; class Actinomycetes; order Kitasatosporales; family Streptomycetaceae; genus Kitasatospora; species Kitasatospora putterlickiae. The sequence continues at coordinate 1,349 of NZ_BAAAKJ010000465.1, read as the reverse complement.
CGCCGACGGCTCCCGCCCCCTCCGGGAGCACCCCCACATCCCGTTCTCGGCGCGCCCGCCCCAACGGTCGCGTCCCCACGCAGGAGTCCCCACGTGTCCATCTCCTCGCGCATGCCCGCACGCCTGTCGGCGCTCGCCGCCACCGCCGCCCTGCTGGTGGCCGGCCTCGCCGGGCCCGCCTCGGCCGCCTCGGCCTCAGCCTCAGCGAACGAGAGCGCCGCCCCGGCCGTCGTCAACCTGGCCACCAACCCCGGATTCGAGATCCCCGCCTCCTCGCTCGCCGACTGGGGCAGCGTGCCCGGCTGGCGCTGTTCCGGCGGACCCGCCGAGGCCTCCGTCACCACCGCGGCCCCGCACTCGGGCAGCTCCGCGCTGGCCGTCACCCCGGCGGGCGACGAGTCCACCGGCGAGTGCGCGCAGACCGTGTCGGTCCAGCCCGGCACCACCTACACCGCCTCCGCCTGGGTCCGCGGGACGTTCGTCTTCCTCGGCGCCACCGACGGCACCGACCGCCCGACCGCCCCCGCCTGGACCGAGGACACCCACGGCGGCTGGCAGAAGCTCACCACCCGGTTCACCGCCGGGCCGACCGCCACCACCGTGCGCCTCGCCGTCCACGGCTGGTACGAGCAGGGCCCGTTCGCGGTGGACGACGTCCGGGTGGACGGCCCCGCGCCCGCCCCGGCGACCGGCGCCGCCTCGGTGCCGACCAGCGACAAGGTGGTCTTCTTCACCGTCGACGACGGCTGGCAGACCTCCCCGGAGGCGGAGCGGTTCATCACCGACCACCAGCTGCCGATCACCGCCTTCCCGCTGCCGATGGCCGCCGCCAACAACCCCGGCTACTTCCAGCGGGTCACCGCCGTGCCCGGCTCCTCCATCCAGAACCACAGCGTCTCCCACCCCGACCTCACCAAGCTCTCGCCCGCCGAGCAGCAGGTGGAGATCTGCGACGCCCGGGACTCGCTGACCCGCCAGTTCGGCACCGCGCCCACCGTGTTCCGCCCGCCGTACTTCACCTGGAACGCCGACACCCTGCAGGCCGCCGCCAACTGCGGCATGCGCACCGTGCTCACCGCCGACGCGGACTTCAGCTGGGGCGCCTCCAACGTCTGGCACGAGGGCACGCTGTCGCCCGGCGACGTCGTGCTGATGCACTGGAGCGACACCCTCGCCGGCGACCTCCAGCGAGCCCTGGCCGCCGCTCAGGCCGCCGGCCTCAAGCCCGCCGGGCTGACCTCCTACCTGCGCTGACCGCCCACACCCCTCCGGCACGGCCGCTCACCGTCGCGCGCCGTCGCCACCGCCGCGAGCCGCCGCGCACCGCCGGTCCCCCACGGGGCGCCGGC
>NZ_BAAAKJ010000464.1:0-5134 GCF_039527695.1 Kitasatospora putterlickiae | reverse complement strand
GAGCGGCTCGGCGCCCGCGGCCCCGGTGACGGGGTGCTGCTCGCCCTGCCCCGGGACTGCGACCAGCGGCACATCGCCCTGATGCTGGAGGCCGCCCGCGCCGCGCTCGACCCGGCCCGGCGCGCCGCCGGCACCCGGCTGGTCGCGGTCGGCGACCGCAGGGGGGCGGCCGGCCTGGCCAAGACCCTGCACCTGGAGGCCCCCGACATCCCGGTCACCGTGGTCACCCTGCCGATCGCCGACGACCTGCCGGCCGACGAGGCCGAGCGGATCAGCGCCCTGATCGCCGCCGACGTGGCCGCCACCACCGCCTTCGCCGAGGTGCACTACGACGCCGACGGCACCCGGCGGGTGCCGGTGCTGCGCGCCGTCGACCTCGACCCGGACCCCGACCACCAGGCGCTCGGCCCGCAGGACGTCCTGCTGGTCACCGGCGGCGGCAAGGGCATCACCGCCGAGTGCGCCATCGAGCTGGCCGGGCGCAACGGCGCCGCGATCGGCCTGATGGGGCGCTCCGACCCCGCCGCGGACACCGAACTCGCCGACAACCTGGTCCGGATGGCGGCGGCGGGCGTCCGGGTGCACTACGCCCGGGCCGACGTCACCTCCGCCGACCAGGTCAAGGCCGCGGTCGCCGAGATCACCCGCGAGCTCGGCCCGGTCACCGGCCTGCTGCACGGCGCCGGCCGCAACGAGCCGCAGGCGCTCGCCACCCTGGACGAGTCCTCGTTCCGCCGCACCGTGGCCACCAAGATCGACGGTGTGGAGGCCGTGCTCGCCGCGGTCGACCCGGCCGCGCTGCGGCTGTTCGTCACCTTCGGCAGCATCATCGGCCGGGCCGGCCTGCGCGGCGAGGCGGACTACGCCACCGCCAACGACTGGCTCACCGAGCTGACCACGCGCTTCCAGCGGGACTACCCGGACTGCCGCTGCCTGGCCCTGGAGTGGTCGGTCTGGTCGGGTGCCGGCATGGGCGAGCGGCTCGGCGTGCTGGAGGCCCTGGTCCGCGAGGGCATCGAGCCGATCCCCGCCGAGGACGGCGTGGCGCTGCTCGGCCGGCTGCTCGCCACCCCCGGCACCGCCCCGGCGCTGGTGGTGATGGGCCGGGCCGGCGGACTGCCGACGATCAGCCTGGAGCAGCGCGAACTGCCGCTGCTGCGCTTCCTGGAGCGTCCCCAGGTGCACTACCCCGGCATCGAGCTGGTGGTGGACGCCGAGCTGACCGGCGGCGGCGACCGCTACCTGCCCGACCACCTGCTGGACGGTGACCTGCTCTTCCCCGCCGTCCTCGGCATGGAGGCGATGACCCAGGCGGCCACCGCGCTGACCGGCCACCAGGGCGTCCCGGCGCTGGAGGACATGCGGTTCCTGCGGCCGATCGTCGTCCCGGTGGACGGTGCGACGACGCTGCGGGTGGCCGTGCTCGCCACCGGACCCGACACCGTCGAGGCGGTGGTGCGCAGCGGCGAGACCGGCTTCCAGGCCGACCACTTCCGGGCGACCCTGCGGTTCGGCGCGGCCCGCCCCGAGGGCGATCCGGCGCCGGTCACCGCGGAGGTGCCGAGGGTGCCGCTGGCGCCCGGCGAGCTCTACGGGCCGGTGCTGTTCCAGGGCGACCGCTTCCAGCGGCTGCTCGGCTACCGGGACCTCGCGGCGCGGCACTGCCTGGCCGAGATCGACGACACCCCGCGCTCCGACTGGTTCGCCGGCTACCACCCCGGCGAGCTGCTGCTGGCCGACCCGGGCACCCGGGACGCGCTGATGCACTCCATCCAGGCGTGCGTCCCCGAGGCCACCCTGCTGCCGGTCAGCGTCGAACGGCTGCACCTGGCCGACGCCGACGCCGCGCGCACCGGCCGGCTGCTCTTCCTGGACGCCCGCGAGCGTTCCAGGGACGGCGACAGCTACCTCTACGACCTGGACGTGCGCGACGGGGCGGGCCTGCTCGTCGAGCGCTGGGAGGGCCTGCTGCTGAGGGCGGTGCGCAAGCAGGACGGCGCCGGGCCGTGGCTGCCCGCGCTGCTCGGCCCGTTCCTGGAGCGGCGCGTCGAGGCGGCGCTCGGCCACCCGGTGCGCTGCGTGGTGCTGCCCGGCGGCGAGGGCTCGGGAGGCTCGGTCGCCGACCGGCGCCGGCGCACCGCCGAGGCGGCCGGCTGGGCGCTCGGGCGCGTCACCGAAGTGCACCACCGGCCCGACGGGCGGCCCGAACTGGCCGACGGGCGGCGGATCTCCTCCTCGCACGCGGCGGGCGTCACCTTCACGGTGGTCGCCGACGAGGCGGTCGGCTGCGACGTCGAGGTGGCCGCCGGGCGGAGCGCCGAGGAGTGGCGGGGCCTGCTGGGCGCGGACGGCGCGGCTCTGGCCGGGCTGCTGGCCGCCGAGCGCGGCGAGCCGCTGGACACCGCCGCGACCCGGGTGTGGGGCGCGGTGGAGACGCTGCGCAAGGCGGGTCACGCGGTGGCGGCGCTCAGTCTGGAGGACGCCTCCGGGCTCCCGGCCGGCTGGGTGGCGTTCCGCGGCGGCGCGCACCGGATCGTGAGCTTCGTGACCGCCCTGGACGGCGTCGCCGACCCGGTGGCCTTCACCGTCCTGACCGGAGGTGCCCGGTGACCGTGCCCGACTACTACGAGTACCGCCATCTGGTGGGCTTCGAGGAGACCAATCTGGTCGGCAACGTCTACTACGTCAACTACCTGCGCTGGCAGGGTCGTTGCCGGGAGATGTTCCTGCTGGAGAAGGCCCCCGCGGTGCTCGCCGACATCCGCGCCGACCTCAAGCTGTTCACCCTCAAGGTGGACTGCGAGTTCTTCGCCGAGATCACCGCCTTCGACGAACTGTCCATCCGGATGCGGCTGGCGGACCTCACCCAGACCCAGGTGGCCTTCACCTTCGACTACGTCCGGCTGGCCCCGGACGGCGGCGAGTACCTGGTCGCGCGCGGGCAGCAGCGGGTCGCCTGCATGCGCGGCCCCAACACCGACACCCGCCCGACCAGGGTGCCCGAGCCGCTGCGGCTCGCCCTGGCGCCCTACGCCGTCGCCGTGACGGCGCCCTCCCTGACCGGCACCACCACCGTGGGGTGATCTCCATGTCCTCCGTCCCCTCCGCCTCCGCACCCCTTCCCGGCTCGATCGACCTGCCCCCGCTGCCGGCGGAGGCCCCCGAGACGGACGTCCACGACCGCCGCGCGCTGCGCGGGGTGCTGGGGCGCTTCGCCACCGGGGTGACCGTGCTGACCGCCGGGCGTGACACCCCGTGCGGCATGACGGCCAACTCCTTCACGTCCGTCTCGCTCGACCCGGCGCAGGTGCTGGTGTGCGTGGTGAAGTCGGCGGCCCTCCACGAGGCCGTCCTGGCCGAGGGCGCGTTCGCGGTGTCGGTGCTCGCCCGCGACCAGGAGTGGGTGGCGCGGCACTTCGCCGACCACGGACGGCCGCGCGGGGCGCGGGAGTTCGAGGGGATCGACCACGCGCCGGGCCGGCACACCGGGGCGCCCGTGCTGGGCCGCGTCCAGGCGTGGCTGGAGTGCCGGCTCAGCGCCGTCCACGAAGGGGGTGACCACACCATCTTCGTCGGCTCGGTGCTGGGCGCGGGCCGCTCCGCCGGCGCGGACCCGCTGCTGTTCCACGGCGGGGCCTTCGCCGGGCTCGCCGACTGACGCACCGCCCGTCCCGTACGCACCGTCGAAGCACCAACGCCCGGCCGGGGCCTCCCCGGCCGGGCGTGCCGCGTTCGGGAGGGAGCCGCCGGGCACGCGGAAGGTCCGGGCCGACGGGCGGCCCGGACCTTCGGTGCGGGGGCGGTCAGTCGCGCGGTTCCACGGTCATCGGCAGCCCGCCCTTGACCCGCAGCGTCAGCATCGGCTCGGCCCTCACCCGGTGGCCGGCCGGGACGGACAGCCGCAGCCGGCGCAGCAGGACGGCGAGCACCACGGTGGCCTCCAGCATCCCCAGGCCGCTGCCCACGCAGACCCGGGGGCCGGCGCCGAACGGCACGTAGGCGTAGCGGTGGCGGCCCTGCGCGCGGCCCTTGGCGAAGCGGTCGGGGTCGAAGCGCCCGGGGTGCTCCCAGAAGGCCGGGTGCCGGTGCAGGGTGTAGGGGCACAGCACGACGTCGGCGCCGGCCGGCACCCGGTAGCCGCCGATCTCGTCCTCGGCGAGCGCCTTGCGGGGCAGCAGCCAGACCGCCGGGTAGAGGCGCATCACCTCCTGGAGGACGGCGGAGGTGTACGTGAGCCGGTGGACGTCCTCGAAGGCGGGCAGCCGGTCGCCGAGGACCTCGTCGACCTCGGCGCGGACCCGGTCGCCGACCTCGGGGTGCCGGTCGAGGAGGTACAGCGTCCAGCCGAGGGTGCTGGCCGTGGTGTCGTGCCCGGCGAGCAGCAGGGTGATCAGCTCGTCGCGCATCCGGTCCCGTCGGGCCCGGGGGTCGCGCTCCTCGGCGGTGGCGTCGATCAGCCGGGACAGCACGTCGTCGCGGGTGCCGTCGGACGCCGGGTGGTGGCGCCGCTCGCGGTCGAGCGCGGCGACGATCCGGTCCAGCTCGGCGCGCGCCTTGCGGAACCGGAGCTGGAGCGGCAGCGGCACCCAGGAGGGCACCGAACTCAGGCTCATCATCTCGAAGATGGCCTGGTCCTGGACGACCTCGAAGGCCTCGCCGATGGACTCGTAGGCGCCGAGGTCGGTGTCCAGCAGCGAGCGGCCGAGCACGCCGAGGGTGAGCGTGGTCATCTCCTGGCGGATGTCCACCGGGCCGCGGCCCGCCGCGTGGCGCAGCCGGTCGGCGAGCAGCGCCGCCTCCTCGGCGATCGCTCCGGTCTGCCGGGAGATCCGGCGGGCCTGGAACACCGGCTGGATCACCTTGCGCTGGGCGCGCCACAGGTCGCCCTCGCTGGTCAGCAGCCCGTCGCCGAGGGCGCGGCGGGCGTGCACCAGGCCGATGCCCTTGTGGTAGTTGACGCTGTTGTCGGTGAGCACCCGGCGGATGTGGTCGGGGTGGTTGAAGAAGTAGAGGGTCTTGGGGCCGAGCGGCAGCCGCACCGCGTCGCCGTAGACGGCCGCCGCCCGGGTCATCACCGTCAGCCGGTCGGCGGCCATCCGGGCCAGCAGCAGCGGGGTGGCGGCGAGCAGGCGGC
>NZ_BAAAKJ010000463.1:0-4464 GCF_039527695.1 Kitasatospora putterlickiae | reverse complement strand
CGTGCCCCCGGACACCCGGCGGCCCGGGCTGTGGCGGCGGGCGGTGGACGTCATCCGCCGGGAGCCGCCCGCGTACGCGCCCTGCTTCCTGCACCGGGACTTCCACCCCGGCAACGTGCTCTTCGAGGGGGACGGCGACGGGCAGAGGATCAGCGGGGTGGTGGACTGGGTGGAGACCTCCTGGGGCCCGGCCGACCTCGACGTGGCGCACTGCTCGACGGCGCTCGCCCTGCTGCACGGCGTCCCCGCGGGCATGGGCTTCGCCGACCGCTACCTCGCGGCCGGCGGCACCCTCGCCGAGGACGCGCGTGCCCACCTCTACTGGCGACTGCTGGACGCCCTGGCCTTCGCACCGGACGCCGGGAAGGTCGCCGGCCCCTGGCGCGAACTCGGCCGCACCGACCTGACACCGCGACTGGTGGCCGGCCGCCTGGAGGACTACCTCCAGGACCTCTTCGACCGTTACGACGCGGCACCGGCCTGAACCTGGCCGCATGCTCAGGGCGGCACGCTCAAGGCCGCACGCTCAGGGCCGGGTGAACGTCACATGGGTGACACCGCTCGGGGTGGTGACGGACTCGATGCGGAAGCGCTCCTCCAGGCCTTCGAGTCCGTCCCAGAGGCGCTCGCCGCGGCCGAGCAGGATCGGCACCACGACGACGTGCAGATGGTCGATCAGGTCGGCGGCGAGGAAGGCGCGGACGGTGGCCGGACCGCCGCCGATGCGGACGTCCAGGTCGCCGGCGGCCTCCCGGGCCCGGGCGAGCACCTCCTGGGGGGAGCCGGCGACGAAGTGGAAGGTGGTGCCGCCCGCCATCTCGACGCTGGGCCTGGGGTGGTGGGTCATCACGAACACCGGGGTGTGGAACGGCGGGTTCGGCCCCCACCAGCCGTTCCACTCGTGGTCCGGCCACGGGCCGCGCTGCGGGCCGAACTTGTTGCGCCCCATGATCTCCGCGCCGACGCCGCCGCCCCAGGTGCGCGCCACCGCGTCGTCGACGCCGGTCTCGCCGTCCTCCTCGCCGAGCATGGCGCGGAACGTCCGGGTGCGGAAGAACCACTGGTGCAGCCGCTCGCCCGCGTGGCCGAACGGGGCTTCCAGGGTCTGCCCCTCGCCCGTGCCGTAGCCGTCGAGCGAGACGGAGAAGTTGTGGACGCGTACCAGGGACACGAGGTCCCCCTTCGGTGGTCGGCGCTGGGGTTCGGGGCCGACTCTAGCCGCGACCGGCCCGGTTCGACGCTCAGCGCCGCAGCCAGCCGGTGAGCGTGCCCCACCATCCGCGCCGGGGTCCGGGCAGCGGAGCCGGTTCCGGCTCCACCGGCTCCACGTGCTCCACCGGAGGCGGGACGGCCGGCGCCGCGCCCGCGGTGTCCCTGGCCGCTCCCGCGCTGGCGGCCGCCGCCACCGTCTCCGGCAGGTGCTCGCGCGGGGTGAACTCCACCGGCAGCTCCACCAGATGGCGCGACAGCCAGGCCGAGGTCCAGGTCAGCTCCGACTCCGGGACGGCGAGCCGCAGGTCCGGCAGCAGGGTGAGCAGACAGTCGATCCCGGCCTCCGCGATGGCCCGGCCGATGTCCTGGCCCGGGCACTCGTGCGGGCCGCTGCCGAACGACAGGTGGGAGCGGTTGCCGTGCAGCGGCTTCGCGAGGTCCGGCCGGACCACCGGGTCGACGTTCCCGGCGGCCAGGCCCAGCAGCAGCATGTCGCCGGACCGGATCCGCCGGCCGCCGAGCACGGTGTCGCCGGTCGCCCACCGCCCGGCCACCAGCGACATCGGCGGGGCGTCCCACAGCACCTGGTCCAGCGCGTCCGGCACGGTCATGTGACCACCCGACAGGTGGGCGCGGAAGCGCTCGTCGGTGAGGATCATCTTCAGCGTGTCGGCGATCAGGTTGACGGTGGTCTCGTTCGCCGCGAGCAGGACGACCCGCAGGTGCTCCAGCACCTCCTCGTCGGTGAGCCTGGCCTCGTGCTGCATCAGCCGGGTGCACAGGTCGGGACCGGGGTCGCTGCGCTTGCGCTCGACGGTGCGGCGCAGCGCGGCCACCACGTGGTCGTTGCTGGCGATGGCCGTCTCGGTGCCCTTCATGAGGTCGCGCGCCGCCTCGACCAGGCGCGGTCCGTACTCCTCGGGCATGCCGACCAGCTGGGTCATCACCAGCATCGGCAGGTGCTCGGCGAACCGGCTGACCAGATCGGCCCGGCCCTTCCCGCCGAACTCCTCGACCAGCTCGGCGGTGTAGCGGGTGACGAAGCGCCGGACGCCGCGCCGGTCGGTGCCGTTCAGGCCGTCGGTGACGGCTCCGCGCAGCCGCCGGTGCTCCGCGCCGTCCGCGAAGACGCAGAGCGGCTGCCAGGCGATCACCGGCATCAGCGGGGAGTCCTCGGCGACCAGGCCCTGCTGGAACGCCGTCCAGCGGCGCGAGTCCCGGGAGAAGCGCGAGGGCGTGCGCATCACGGTGAGGTTCGAGGTGTGGCCGAGGACCAGCCAGGCGGGGAGGTCGCCGTGCAGCAGGACGGGCGCGACCTCGCCGTACTCGGCGCGCAACTGCTCGTAGAGGCCGGCCGGGTCGGCCTCGGCGGCGGGCCCGTAGAGCCGGCGGAGTCCGGCGACGGGCAGTTCGTCGAGGCCCGGCTCGTCGGGGGCGGGTTCGTCGAGCGCGTCGAGCAGGGCCTGGTCCCGGCCGCCCGGGTCGCCGGCGCGGTGGGCGGGGCAGCCGGCCGGCGGCGCGAGGGCGGGGTCGTCACGGAACGGGGAGGTCACGGTGGCTCCGGAGGGGGTCGGCGAGTGGGGTCGGCGGATGGGGGGCGACGGCTCGGGGCGGGCGCGGTTCAGTGCGCCGGTGGCGGCCCCGCGAGGTCGTAGAGGTAGTGCATGAGCGCGAGCAGCACGTCCCGCCCCGACTCGCGGATCCGGGCGTCGCACGCCACGATCGGCACCTCGGGCGGCAGGTCGAGGGCGAGCCGCAGCTCCTCGTCCGGGCAGTCGGGGGAGCCGGGGAAGGCGTTGACGGCGACGACGAACGGCACCCCGCGGTCCTCCAGCCGCCCGATCACGTCGAAGCTGATCTCCAGCCGGCGGGTGTCGATCAGCACGACCGCCCCCAGCGCCCCCTCGAACAGCCCGTTCCACAGGAACCAGAACCGCTCCTGCCCCGGTGTGCCGAACAGGTAGAGCACCAGTTCGTCGCTGATGCTGATCCGGCCGAAGTCCATCGCGACGGTCGTCTCGGACTTCCGCTCGATCCCGGCCAGGTCGTCGACCTCCGCCCCGGCCTGGGTCATCGTCTCCTCGGTGGTCAGCGGGCGGATCTCGCTCACCGAGCCGACCAGGGTCGTCTTGCCGACGCCGAAGCCGCCGACGATCACCACCTTGACGGCCGCGGTGGCCGAGTCCGGCAGCAGATCCTCGTCCGCCGGCCCGAGCACCATGTCAGAGCCGCTGAAGTCCATGCATCACCGCCTCCAACAGGGCACGGTCGGGGAGAAGGGCGGCCGGGACGGAGGCGCGCGCCTCGACCCGTTCCTCGGCCACGAGGTCCGCCAGCAGCAGGGTCACCGCGCTGACGGGAAGCCGCAGGTAGGCGGAGATCTCGGCCACCGAGAGCGGCGATCCGCACAGGCGCAGGATCGCCGCGTGCTCCGGTGGCATCGAGGCGCCGGGCTCGGCCCGGGCGACGATCAGCGTGACCAGGTCCAGCGCGGGGCGTTCGGTCGGCTGGGTGTGGCCGCGGGTGATCACGTAGAAGCGTTCCGGGGCCTCCTCGCCCCAGTCCCGGCCGGTGGTGCTCATGCGACGGGCTCGCCCCTTCGCGGAGGCGTACTGAGGTGCTCGCCGATCCGGGCGACCAGGTCGCGCATCCGGTGACCCATCAGCCCGGCGTCCACGCCCTCGTCGGCGAGCACCGCGAGGTAGGCGCGGGGGCCGGCCGCCATGAGGTAGAAGAACCCGCCGCTCATCTCGATCACCACCAGCCGCATCCGGCCGTCCCCGTGCGGGAACTCGTGGCCGACGGCGGCGGCGAGGCTCTGCAGCCCGGCGCAGGCGGCGGCCAGCCGGTCGGCGGTGTCGGGCTCGGCGCCGTGCTGGGCGATCCGCAGGCCGTCGGCGGAGAGCACGACGACGTTGCGGACGAGCGGGACCTCGTCCGCGAGCTGCTTGAGCAGCCAGTCCAGGTTGGTCCGTGGCTGAGTCATCGCTCGTCCCTCCTGTTCGCGTTGCCGCCGCCGTTGTCACTGCCACTGCCATTGCTCTCGCCGCCGCCGTCCGGGCCGGTGCCGTTGATGCCCTCGGTGAAGGCGGCCAGCCAGAGGCCCGGCTGCACCTCCTCCGGTCCCGCGTCGGCGGGCTTCCCGGGCGGCCTGCCGTTGGTGGGGGTGCCGTGGGCGGGGGTGCCGGGGCCGGCGGTGGTCGGGCGGGCCGGGGAACCGGCCACGAACCGGCTCGGCGGCGCGGCGTGCCG
>NZ_BAAAKJ010000462.1:315-2663 GCF_039527695.1 Kitasatospora putterlickiae | reverse complement strand
CGCGCCCGGCGGCGTTCACACCGCCGGGCGCCCCGCTCCGCTACACCAACCCGCGCCGGGCCAGCAGCGGCCCGGTCTCGGGGTCGCGCCCGACCACCGCGCGGAAGGAGTCCAGCGCCTCCCGGCTGTCGCCGCGCGCCAGCAGCTCGCGCCGGAACACCTCGCCGCTCTCCCGCACGCCGCGCCCGTCGCCCTTGAACCACTCCACCGTGTCGGCGTCCAGCACCTCCGACCAGATGTACGCGTAGTAGCCCGCGCTGTACCCGCCCGCGAAGATGTGCCCGAAGTAGGTGGTCCGGTAGCGCGGCGGGATCGCCGCCACCGCCAGCCCGGCCTTGGCCAGCGCCGCCGCCTCGAACTCCCGGGCGTCCGCGACCTCCTGGCCCTCCGGCAGGGTGTGCCAGGCCCAGTCCAGCAGCGCCGCCGCCAGGTACTCGACGGTGCGGAAGCCCTGCCCGAAGGACTCCGCGGCCTCCATCCGCTCGACCAGCCCGGCGGGCAGCGGCTCGCCCGTCTCGTGGTGCCGGGCGTAGTTGGCCAGCACCTCCGGCCACACCATCCACATCTCGTTGACCTGCGAGGGGAACTCCACGAAGTCCCTCGGCACGGCCGTGCCCGCGACGTACGGGTAGCGGACGTCCGAGAACAGCCCGTGCAGCGCGTGCCCGAACTCGTGGAACAGCGTGCGGACCTCGTCCCAGGAGAGCAGCACGGGCTCGCCGGGCGCCGGCTTGGCGATGTTCAGGTTGTTGTAGACCACCGGACGCTGCCCCAGCAGGGCGGACTGGGTGACCAGTTCGTCCATCCAGGCGCCGCCGCGCTTGGACGCCCGGGCGTGGAAGTCGCCGAGGAACAGGCCCAGCGCGGAGCCGTCCGCGTCGAACACCTCGAAGACCCGGGTGTCCGGGTGGTAGCCGACGAGGTCGGGGCGCTCGGTGAAGGTCACCCCGTAGGCCAGGTTGGCGGCGAAGAACACGCCGTCCCGCAGCACCCGCTCCAGCTCGAAGTAGGGGCGCAGCGCCGCCGCGTCCACCTGGTACGAGGCCTGCCTGACCTGCTCCGAGTAGTACGCCCAGTCGTGCGCGGCGATCTCCTCGACGCCGTCGGCGGCGGCGACCTCGGCCAGCCGCTCGGCCTCCCGGCGGGCGTTGGCGACGGCCGGCGGCACCAGCCGGGCGAGCAGCGCGTCCACCGCCTCGACGGTGCCGGCCGTCTCGTCGGCCACCACGTGGGCGGCGTGGGTGTCGTGGCCGAGCAGCCGGGCCCGCTCGGCGCGCAGCGCGGCCATCCGGATCGCCAGCGGACCGTTGGTGTCGGCCGCGCGGTCGAGCGAGGCGGCGAGCAGCCGCTCGCGCACCGAGCGGTCGGTGAGCGAGGCGAGTTCGGTCTGGTTGGAGAAGTTCTTCAGGCTCAGCACGTACGCGCCCGGGTGCCCGAGCGCGCGGCCGTTCTCGGCGGCGGCGGCGATCTCGTCGGCAGAGAGGCCGGCCAGCTGCTCGGCGGAGTCCAGCACCAGCGCCCTGGCCTGCGAGTCGGCGGACACGTTCTGCCGGAACTCCGACGCGGCGGCGGCCAGTTCGGTGTTGATCGCGCGCAGCCGGGCCTGCCGCTCGGCGCCCAGCCGGGCGCCGGCCCGGACGAACGCGGTGTGCCGGCGCTCCAGCAGCCGCAGCGTCTGCGGGTCCAGGTCCAGTTCCGCGCGGTGGGCGTGCAGCTCCTCGATCCGGGCGAACAGCGCGCCGTCCAGGTGGATGGCGTCCCGGTGCGCGGCCAGCCGGGGGCTGATCTCGGCGTCGATCCGGTCGACCTCGGGGGTGGTGTCGGCGGCGGAATGGTTCTCGAAGACCACCTTCACCCGGTGCAGCAGCCTCCCCGAGCGCTCCAGGGCGACCAGCGTGTTCTCGACCGTCGGCGGCTGCGGGTCGGCGGTGATCGCGGCGATCTCGGCGAGCTGCTCGGTCATCCCGCGCTCGAAGGCGGGCAGGTAGTGCTCCGGCCGGATCTCGGCGAAGGGCGGCAGTTCGTAGGCCAGGGTGCTGGGCCTGAAGAACGGGTTCTCGGTCATTTCGCCGACCTTACGCGCTGTCATCGACACTGCCCACACCCTGGCCCGGGCGCCCGGCGCACCCGCCGGCGGCGCGCGCCGGATGCCGTCCGGGCCCCGCTCCGAGCCCCGCTCCGGACGGCGCGGCTCCGGTTGTCGTACCCTCCCGCTACCGTCGTCTCCGGCCGACCGTGCGCCCCCGGACGGCCCGACCGCGCGAACGCCCGCGCACCCGCCCGCACGAGAGGAGGAGCCCCCATGGCACCCCGGATCGCCCTCGCCCCCGATCCGCACGGCCTCGGCG
>NZ_BAAAKJ010000462.1:0-291 GCF_039527695.1 Kitasatospora putterlickiae | reverse complement strand
GCCCGCCCGAGCCCGACACCGACCCCGCCGCCGCCGTCGCCCCGCGGGAGGCCGCCGAGCACCCCCGGTGGGTGTGGGCCGCCGCCGACTCGGGGTACGCGCCGCTGCTCCCCCGGCTGCCCGACCGGCTCGCCCGCTGCCACGACCTGCGGCTGGTCGAGGCGCTGCTGCTCGCCCACGAGGGCCGGTTCGGCGCCCCGCGCTCGCTCGGCGCCGGCTGGGCCCGGCTGCGCGGCCTGCCCGTCCCCGCCGACCTGCCCGAGCCCGGCTCCGCCGAAGCCGGCGACGGCC
>NZ_BAAAKJ010000461.1:0-5660 GCF_039527695.1 Kitasatospora putterlickiae | reverse complement strand
GCCGGCCCCGGCCCCGGCCGCGCGCGGCGCACCGGCGGGCGCCCGCGCGCGCTGCTGGCCGGCATTGGCGTCCAGAACCTCAGCCTGCTCGGCGCCCTCGCCCTGGTCCTCACCGTCTTCGGCCTGCTCGACGACAACTACCTCGACTGGACCAACATCCAGGTGATCGCCGAGGCCGCGACCATCACCGGCCTGCTCGCCGTCGTCCAGACGGTCGTGATCATCTGCGGCGGCCTGGACATCTCGGTCGGCTCGCAGGCCGGCCTCGCCTCGGTGGTCAGCGCCATGGCCTTCACCTCGGCCGGCTCGAACGCCCTCGCCGGGACGGCCGCCGCGGTGGCGGTCGGCGTCCTGGTCGGCGTCGTCAACGGCGTCGTCATCGTCCACGGCCGGGTCAACGCGACCATCGCCACCCTGGCCGGCCTCGCCGCCTACAAGGGCATCGCCCAACTCGTCTCCGACGGACGGGCGCAGGGCTACGTGCTCGGCGACCCGGTGTTCGTCTTCCTCGGCCGCGGCCGGATCGCCGGACTGCCGGTGATGGTCTGGATCCTGATCCTCGTCGCGCTCGCCGTGCACGTCCTGCTCACCTACACCGACATCGGCCGCAACCTCTACGCGATCGGCGGCAACGACACCGCCGCCCGGCTGGCCGGCATCGCGATCAACAAGTACCTGGTCGCCGTCTACGCCCTGATCGGCGCGGTCGCCGCGCTCGCCGGCATCCTGCTCACCGCCCGCACCGGCTCCGGCCAGCCGGTCTCCGGCAGCGAGGGCCTGGAACTCAAGGCGATCACCGCCGCCGCCCTCGGCGGCTGCGCGCTCAAGGGCGGCCGGGGCGGCATCGGCGGCACCCTGCTGGCCGTCGCCCTGCTCGGCGCGCTGGAGAACGGCCTCACCGTCGAAGGCGTCAACGCCTTCTGGCAGAACGTCGCCCAGGGTTCCCTGCTGGTGGCGGCGGTGGTCGTGCAGCAGTCCCGCTCCGGCGACCGCGCGGTCGGCCTGCCCGGCTAGCCGGGGCCCCTCTCAGTCCGTCGGGACCGGTGCCACGACCAGTTCGCCGACGGTCTCCGCCAGGACGGTGCGGGCCTCGGCGCCGAGACCCGAGTCGGTGACGAACACGTCGACCTCGTCCAGCGCGGCGAACCCGCTGAGCGCGACCACGCCCCACTTGGTGTGGTCGGCCACCACGGCGACCCGGCGCGCGGAGGCGATCAGCGCCCGGTTGGTCTGTGCCTCGGCGAGGTTGGGCGTGGTCAGACCGGCCTTCTCGCAGACCCCGTGGGCCCCGAGGATCAGCAGGTCGACGTGGAGCGAGCGGACCGCCTGGTCGGCCAGCGGACCGACCAGCGCCGCCGAGGGGGTGGGCGAGCCGCCGGTCAGCAGCAGCGTCGGCGCGCCCGCCGTCGGCTCGTCGCCGGTGGAGCGGATCAGCTCCGCGACCGGCAGCGAGTTGGTGACCACGGTGAGGCGCGGGACGTGCAGCAGCCGGGCGGCGACCGCGTACGCCGTGGTGCCCGCCGCGACCGCGACCACGCTGCCCGGCTCCACCAGGGTCGCCGCGGCCTCCGCCACGGCGGCCTTCGCGGCCGACTCCAGCACCGACTTCGCCTCGAACCCCGGCTCGTCGATGGCGGTGCCCGAGGCGGCGACGGCCCCGCCGTGCACCTTCTTCACCACGCCCGAGCGCTCCAGGGCGTCGAGGTCGCGGCGCACGGTCATGTCGGAGACGCCCAGCTGCTCGACCAGCTCGGCGACGCGCACGGCCCCGCTGCGGCGCACCATCTCGGCGATCATCGCCTGCCGCTGATGGGCCAGCAGCCCGCTGTCGGCCAAGGCCCCACTCCCTCACACACCGTCGCCCCCAGGACCGGACGGTCCGCGAGTCCGTCAAGGATACTGGCCGCCCGCGCACGGCCGACCGCCGAGGCGGCGTCCCGCATGCTGGAAACCCGATCTCCGCCCGGCTCGTCCGGAGGCAGAATCCTCCTATGGGAAAGACCTACGAGAAGATCGACGACCGCCTGCGCGCGTTCATCGAGGCACAGCCCGTCTTCTTCGTGGCGACCGCGCCGCTCGCCGCCGACGGGCACGTCAACCTGTCACCCAAGGGCCGTGCCGGGACCCTCGCCGTGCTCGACGAACTCACCCTCGCCTACCTGGACTTCGGCGGCTCGGGGGCGGAGACCGTGGCCCATGTGCGGGAGAACGGGCGGATCACCCTGATGTGGTGCGCCTTCGACGGCCCGCCGAAGATCCTGCGGGTGCACGGCCAGGGCGAGGCGGTGTTCCGTGACGACCCGCGCTTCGCCGGGCTGCTCGCGCGCTTCGACCCGGCGGCGGACGGGGCCTCGCTGCGCGCGATCGTGCTGGTGAGGGCCGAGCGGGTCGGCGACTCCTGCGGCTACGCCGTTCCGCTGATGGACTACCGCGAGGACCGGGACCTGCACGCGCAGTACTTCGGCCGGCAGACGGAGGAGGAGTTCAGCGCCTACTGCGAGCGCAAGCCGCACGTGGCCAGCAGCCTCGACGGCCTGCCGGCGATCCCGCTGCCGCTCCCGGCCCGCCCCGGACCCGCCGGCTGACCGGCGGGCTTCCCGGGGCACCCGCGCGCCGAACGCACGACGCCGCTGGACTCCGGCCGGCCCTTCGCGGGCCCGGCCGAGTGCAGCGGCGTTGTCGTGGCGCTCCCCGGGGCGGGGAGGCGGCGGGGTCTTACTTGGTCAGACCGGCCTTGACGGAGCACACCGGCCAGGCGCCGGGGCCCTGCGAGGCGAGGACCTTCTCGCCGATGGCGATCTGCTGCGCCTTGGTGGCCTGGTGGGCCTGCGGGGCGTAGGCGGTGCCACCGAAGGCGGCCCAGGTGCTGGAGGTGAACTGCAGGCCGCCGTAGAAGCCGTTGCCCGAGTTGATGGCCCAGTTGCCGGTGGCCTCGCACTGGGCGACCTTGTCCCACACGGAGGCCGGGGCGGCGGAGGCGCCGTTGGCCGCGACGAGGCCGGCCACCGGCAGGGCGGTGAGCGCCCCGGCCATCAGAGCCATCCGGACGCGGTTGCGACGCTTGGTGGCGGTGGTGGTGGCAGCGGTGGTCTCGTTACGGAAGGTCATGGGATTCCTTTCGGAGAGGGTTTGCGAGCGCGCGGAACCAGGCCCTCGGAAGGCCGTCGGTTTCGGGGACACGCTGCTCGCGTGGTTCGGCACCGTGCTGCTCCTGGGCGGTGAGGCCCTGGTGAGCGGCTTGCTCGGTGCAACGCATTCGAAGTTACGGGGGCTGGGGGGCTGTTTCAAGGAATCGCAGGTTTAGCCACGTCAGAGCGGGGTTACCGGTAGTAAGGATCAAGGAAATGGGCTGATTTGAAGGCAAATGTCCCGATTTTCAAGATCAAACCTTCGCGGAAAGTGGCCTGGGCCACGTCCGGGGCCCTGTGAGGCCGCGCACACGGTCGACGGCGGGTGACGAACCCTCGCCGCGCCGTGCGCGAATCCGGCCGTCCGGCGGTCCGGCGGAGACGGTCCGGGTGGCCCCCGCCACAGCCCTCACCCGTCGAGCCCCCTGCCGTCACCCACGGTGTCCGCAATAGCCTCGGCCCATGAGCAACGAGAGTGATGCGGACCGGGACGAGGCGGCCTTCGAGCCGGGGGAGCCGGGGGAGCCGGGGGAACCGGACCCGGTGGCGGCCCCGGCCGGGTTCGAGCTGGGCACCGACGGTCCCACGATGATCCTGGCGGGCCTGGACGGCTCGGACTCCTCCTGGCGGGCCACCGCCTACGCGGCCGGCCTGGCCAGGAGGCAGGGCGCCACACTGGCGATCGCCTACGTCCAGCCGGTCCTGGGGGCGGCCACCGCCCTGGCCGGCGCGGCCGTCGAGGAGACCACCCGGGAGATCGCCGAGGAGCTGCTCACCGCGATCCGCGAGGCCGAGCACCGGCTGCGCGACGTCTGGCGGGTGGACTGGCGGTTCCTGACCGTGCGCGGCGACCCGTTCACGGGGCTGGCGCGGCTGGCGGACGAGCTGCGGGCCGACGGCGTGGTGGTCGGCGCCTCCGAGCAGGCCGGGCACCGGGTGATCGGCTCGGTCGCGGTGCGGCTGGTCAAGGCGGGCCGCTGGCCGGTCACCGTGGTCCCGTAGGCGCGCGGCAGAGCGTACGCGGGAGAGGGCTGCGCCCCCGGGGGTTCCGGGGGCGCAGCCCTGTGCGGTGCGGAGGGGCGCCGGCTCGGAGCCGGCGCGGGCGGACGTCGGTCAGAGGATGGAGAGACCGTTGCCGCAGACGTTGATCGGGATGCTGATCGGGATCTGGATCTGGTTGCCGGACAGCACGCCCGGCGAGTTGGTCACCACGCCGTTGGCGTAGGCGCCGCCCTCGTTGATACAGGTGGTGCCACCGCCCTGGAAGGAGGTGGGGGACTCGTGGTGCGCGGGGGAGTGGTGCGCCGGCTGGTGGTGTACGGGCTCGTCGCAGTCGCCCGCGAAGGCGGGGCCGGCGGACAGGACCGCCAGCGCGGCGCTGAGACCGGCGGCGAGCAGGTACTTCCTGGTGTTGGTCATGCCGAAGGAATAGCCAGCCGACACGCTGAGGACGACATAATCCGACCATCCGATCACCCGATCGCAGTCGGGATCGCACACCGATGCAGGAGCGCCGCCACCCGCCCGGACCACCCGCCTGGCGCGCCCGCCCCTCATCCAGCCCCCTGATCCTCCCTGTCGGCCTCCCCCTTGTCCCACCCCTTGTCCCGCCCCTCGTCCCCCTCCGGACCCGGGCCGGAACGGGACCCCCGCCCCGTGCGCCCGGGACGGCCGCTCCCCGACCCTCGATGCACGGCGACGGCCCGGAACGAGCAGGCCCGGTTGCCCCGCCGCCACCACGGCACGAACGGGAGACCCGCATGTACGCACACTGGGGCACCTTCACCAAGAACGACACCCTCGCCGACTGCCTCGGTCTGGCCCAGACCGCGCTGCTGCGCCAGGGCTTCCAGGTCTGGGACCTCGCCGGCGACGGCGACTACCAGGTGATCGGCGGCACCTCGGACGTCATCGCCACCATCGTCTGCGTCCCGCAGTCCGGCAACATCTGGCTGACCGTCAGCGCCTACTCCACCGACTCGGCGCTCGCCGAGCGCACCCGCAACGACGTGCGCGCGTACATCGTCAACTCGGTCCGCATCGACTGAGCGGACCGAACAGGCCGAAGGGGCGTGCCGGTGCCGAAAGGGAGCAGGGCCGAGCCGCCGACGGAGGAGCCGGCACCGCGCCCGCCGACCGTCGGCGCCGGGCCGGAGCGCGCCGGCGGCCCCGGAGACGAGCGACCGGAGAGATGCGCCGGACGGCGGGCCCCGGGGCGGCGGGCCCGGCCCCGGGGCCCGCACCGGCCCGGCGATAGGGTGCGGGACCATGACGGACACCTCGGTCGATCCGCCCCGGACGCCGCGCCGCCGCCCCACCGCTACAGGCGAGTTGACGCGCCCCGCCGCCCGGCCGGCCCACCGCACCGGCCGCCGGACGGACGACGCGAACGCCACCACCGCCGCCACCCGCTCCGACGCGGGCCCGTCCGGCACCGACCTGCACCTCGACCTGCCCGCCACCGGCAGCCGCCGGTCCGCCCTGATGACCGCCCTGCGCGAGGCGATCCGCAGCGGACGCCTCGCCCCCGGC
>NZ_BAAAKJ010000460.1:0-1980 GCF_039527695.1 Kitasatospora putterlickiae | reverse complement strand
GGCGGACGCCGAGTCGCTCTGCGGGTCGGCGTCCGCGACGGTGAGTTCCGGGCCGTCCTGCCTCTCGGCCGCCCCGCCGCCGTGCCGGGCCGAGCGGCTGCTCCGCGAACTCCTCACCGCGGTGCTCGCGGTCCGGCTCGACGGAGCCCCGTCCGATGACTGGTTCGACGCCGGGGCCGGGCCGGCGACCGAGTCGGGAGGAACCGCTGACGGCGGCCGCACGGCTGTTCCACCGGCACGGCTTCGCCGTGGGCATCTCGGGGCCCCGCGTCTACCGGCACTTCGACAGCACACGAGGTCGGCGGCGCGACCACCGGCGCCCCGGGCGAACCGGAGCGGGCGCTGACGGCGGGCCTGGTCGCGTACGTGGGCTTCGCCCGGCGTGACGGTGACCACCTGGGGGTGATGCTGAGCGAGACGGAACGGCCGGCGCCGTCTGACCGCCGGGCCGCGACGGCCTTCCGGCGGGACTTCCTGCACGGCTGGGTCGACCTGCTCGGGAGGATCAGGCCGCCGGAGGAGGACGCGGTGGCCACCCGGATCCGGGTGCACGCGCTGTTCCCGCTGGCCAACGGCGGGGTGCGGATCCGGTCGGCGAGCGCCCGGCCGGATCTCGGCGACCGCCTGCTCCGGCTCGGCGGGGCGGTGCCGGGCCTCCCCGGGCCGCCGACCCGGCCCGGCCCCGGCCGATCACGGCCGGACCGGGCGGGCGCGCTCGGCGGCGGAGCGCTCAGTCGGCGGCCGGCGGGGCGACCAGGGCGGGGAGGTCGCCGTTGCCCTGCAGGGCGCCGATCGAGCCCGCGTTGCCGGTCACGGCGAGGGTGTTGGCCTGGTTGCCGGCGCCGGAGCCGCCGGCGGTCTGCTGGGTGCCGGTCACATTGCCGACGACGTTGCCGACGACGTTGTTGGAGCCGGTGTTGCTCACCACGCCGCTGGTGGACTGGTGGTCCGCGCCGGCGCCGTTGTCGGCGTGGGCGGCGCCGACGCCCGCGAGCAGGAAGGCCCCGAGGGCGGTGACGGCGGCGGCTGCGCGGATACGGGACACGGTGGTCTCCTGAGGATGGGGTGCGAATGGTGGCGGCTGCCGGAGTGGCCGCTCCGCAGCGCCGTTGCCTGACGTCGCACGACCAGGATTCACCGGGCCGCGGACGAACTCCACCACACGGCAGGGGATTCGCCCGATGGTGGGACCCGGATGATTGTCGGACTACCCCTGGGAGCAGGGGCTTCGAGGATCCCTTGGCGAATGCTTTACTGTTTCATTGCCAAGAGTCGACCTTCCTTCAGGCCCCTCAGGAGTCCCGCACCGTGACCAGCCTCGCCCTCGGCCCGTCCTGGCTCGATCCGACCCACCTGATCAACACCTTCGGGCCGATCGGCATCCTGGCCATCGTCTTCGCCGAGTCCGGACTGCTGATCGGCTTCTTCCTCCCCGGCGACTCGCTGCTCTTCACCACCGGCCTGCTGGTGGCCGACGGCGACTACCTGGACCAGCCGCTCTGGCTGATGTGCCTGCTGATCGTGCTCGCGGCGGTGGCCGGCGACCAGGTCGGCTACCTGTTCGGGCGGAAGGTCGGCCCGAGCCTGTTCCGGCGCCCCGACTCCCGGCTGTTCAAGCAGGAGAACGTGGAGAAGGCGGCGGCCTTCTTCGAGCGGCACGGGCCGAAGGCGATCGTGCTGGCCCGCTTCGTGCCGATCGTCCGCACCTTCACCCCGATCGTCGCCGGGGTGAGCGGGATGAACTATCGCGTCTTCGTCCTCTTCAACGTGATCGGCGGCGTGCTGTGGGGCGCCGGCGTCACGGTGCTCGGCTACTTCCTCGGGCAGATCCCGTTCGTCCGGGACAACATCGAGCCGATCCTGATCGGCATCGTGCTGGTCTCGGTGATCCCGGTGGTGCTCGAACTGCTCCGCGCCCGCCGCTCCGGCCGGGCCGTCCCGGCCGGGACCGAGGCCGGCCGGGCCGACACCGCCGAGGCC
>NZ_BAAAKJ010000459.1:22831-26993 GCF_039527695.1 Kitasatospora putterlickiae | reverse complement strand
GGCGCCGGAACCGCCGGCGTGGACGTCGTCGCGGGCGCCGTCCGCGCGCGCAGCGCGACCTCCGAGCCCGCCGCACGCTCCGCCGCCCGCCGGGCCTCCTGCTCCCGCTGCGCCTCCTGCTGCGCCGCCCGCCGCTCCAGCTGCCGCAGCACGGCCTGCGCGCGGACGTACGCGGCCGGGCTGGCCGGGTACCTGGGCCGGCTCGCGGCGAGCGCCCGCTGAGCCGCCTCGGCCTCCTTGAGCGCCTGCTCGGCGACCGTCACGGCCCGTTCCTTGAGCAGCCGGGCGATCTCCGTCTCGGCCTTCGCCAACCGGGACTTCTCGGCGGTCAGCCGCCGCCCGAACCGGGTCGCCCGCTCCTCGGCCACCTCGGCCGCGTACTCCGCCTCGGCGAGCTGCTCCTCGAACTGCTCCTCGGCCCGCAGCCGCTGCGCGACGGAGACCTCGGCCGCCGCCCGGGCGGTCCGGTCGCGCTGGCGCAGCAGGACGGCGAACCCGAGGGTGGCGAGCACCGCGGCCACGCCCACCGAGCGGACCAGCACGGTGTCCTGACTGAAGAGCAGCGACCCCAGCGCGGCGACGATGAGCACGCCGGCGGCGGTGGGGGGAAAGACCCGGCCGAGGACGGAGGAATGACGGTGGCGTCCGCGAGACATGCTCAAGAAACTAGCGTGCGAATTGGGGCCGTGTCAGCCCAGGGTCCGGTTCGGCCCTTGACAGCGCACCGGTTTTACCGGACGCATCCGGAAAATCACTCAAGATCACCGAAAAGGCGCTGGTCAGCGATGGGTGGCCGCCGACCCGTGGCCGCCCGGGTCGTCGTGGTTCTCCGGCAGCCGGCAGACGTGCTGCAGCCAGAGCGCCGCCGCGATCACGGCCGCGCCGGCCAGCACCGCGAAGCCCGCGGTGATCGCCTGGTCCTTGCGGGCCGGTACGTCCAGCTCGCCCAGCAGATGGATCCCGGCGCCGGCGTAGACCCCGGTGACCACCGCCGAGACCAGCGCGCTGGCCTGCCCGAGCACCACCGCCCGGGCGGCGCCCAGCGGGTCCACCCGCTTCGCCCCGGGCTGCCGCTCGCGCGCCGCCTTCAGCCGCGTGCGCAGCGAGAGCGCGGTCGCGAGCAGGATCACCGCCACCGCGGCCAGCACCACCGGCGCCGCGCCCGGCACCGCGGGCAGCGTGTCCAGGGAGGCCCACAGCTTGGCGCCGGCCCAGGACAGCGCCGTCGCGGCGGCGGTGATGCCGATCAGCAGACGGAGGCGAAGTGGCTTCACTCGGACGAGGTCCTTTCCCGGGCGGCGGGTACGGCGGCGTCAGGCCACCGTACCGGGCCCCGGCCGGAGGGGTCCCGGACCGGGGCGGACACCTATGGGTACGGCCGACGGGCCCGCGCGAGTTCCCCGGCCTGCGCGGATCCGGCGGGCGGGGGCCCCGCCGCGGCTACTCCGGCAGGGTCAGCCGGATGTCCTCGCGCCGCCGGACGCCCTGGGCCTCCGGGCCGCCGAGCGCCGTCAGCAGCCCGGCCACCGGCCCGTGCCCGGGCAGCTCGGCGTCCGGCTGGGCGTCCAGCCACGGGGCGAGCACGAAGACCCGCTCGTGCGAGCGCGGGTGCGGCAGCAGCAGCTGCGGGTCCTCGCTGACGACGCCCTCGTAGGCCAGGATGTCGACGTCCAGGGTGCGCGGGCCCCAGTGGGCGGTGCGGACCCGGCCGAAGGCGTCCTCGATCGCGTTGCCGCGCTCCAGCAGGTCGCGCGGCGGCAGCGAGGTGCGGAGCACGACCACCGCGTTGTAGTAGGCGGGCTGCTCGGCGGGGCCGCCCACGGCCTCCGTCTCGTACACCGCGGAGACGGCCTTGATCTTCAGCCCGGGCGTGTCGGCGAGGGCGTCCACGGCCCCCTGCAGGGTGTCCAGGCGGTTGCCGAGGTTGGAGCCGAGGGCGATCACGGCGAAGCGCTGGCTGTGCAGGGTGGTGTCGACCGAGTCCACCCGCTGCTCCAGGTCGAAGGCGCTCGGCGCGGCGGTCGGGTCACTTGCGGTCATCGGACTTCCCCTATGGCTTTCACGGGCCCTGCGGCGGGCACCGGCCGGACGGTGCGGATCATCCGCGGGTCCGGTGGATGGTCACGGTCACGTCGTCGAACGGCACGGTGATCGGGGCGTCCGGCTTGTGCACGGTGACCTCGACCTCCTCCACCGGCTCGTGCTTCAGGCACTGGTCCGCGATCCGCTGGGCCAGGGTCTCGATCAGCTCGACCGGCTCGCCGGCGATGATCGCGGTGACCTCCTCGGCCACGATGCCGTAGTGCGCCGTGCGGGTCAGGTCGTCGTCGGCGGCGGCGGGGCGGGTGTCCAGGTACAGCACCAGGTCCACCATGAAGGTCTGTCCCTCGGCCCGCTCGCGCTCGAAGACGCCGTGGTGGCCGCGGGCACGCAGGCCCCGCAGGGTGACGCGGTCCAGCAAACGAATCACTGCTCCCAGTCGAACGGGCCCCGCCCCGGACAAGCGTGGCGAACGGGGCGGGGACGGGCGTCGCGCCCGCCGCTGACCTTTTCGAATCTACCCGTGCGCGCCGACACCACCTGACCGTCCTACCCGGCACGAACCGTCGCCACGCATGCCGGAATGGCGATTGACGTGAACGTTCGGTGACCAGTCGGGAATTCCCCGGTCACCGCGCGGCGTCGTTTTCCCGTGATTTCCGGCCGGATCCCGGAATCAGTCCTCGTCGTCCTCGTCGGCGCTGGTCAGAACGGGTGAACCGTGGTGCGACCAGAGTTTCCACCCGGTCGGGGTGCGCCGGAAGAGATTGGTCGACACGACCTTTCCGCCGACCAGCGGCCCCAGCTCGCCCTCCTGTTCGGCCTCGCCGCCGGAAAGGATGTTCTCGGTGCACGTGACAAGGGCCACATCGCCGTGCACCTCCGCCTCCTCGTCGGTGAGGATGAACTGGATGTACTCGGTGTTCGCCATGATCAGCATGTACGAGCGGGTCACCTGGGCCCGTCCGCGCAGCACCGGCCACCCCGGGTGGACGCAGACCACGCCCCCCTTGTCGTCCGCCTCGCCGGCGCCCAGCCAGGCGTCCTCGACCGCCGCGAGGTCGCCGGTCTCCAGCGCCTCGTAGAGCGCCCGGTTGGCGGCCAGGACCGCCTCCCGGTCCGCTCCGTCGGCCCGTCGGCCCGCCGTCTCCCCGCTCAACCTGCCGTCACCCGCCATGACCCTCCCGTCTTCGTCAAGCGCTCATCCCTGCCGGGCCGCGCGCTGCCAGGCCGCGACCACCCGGACGGCGTCCGCCGTGCCCGACACGTCGTGCACCCGCACCGCCCAGGCGCCGGCCTGCGCCGACAGCACCGACACCGCGGCGGTCGCGTCGTCGCGCTCCCGGGCCGGGCGCGGCTCCCCGGTTTCCGGGTCGGCGAGCAGCGTACCCAGGAACCGCTTGCGCGATGCGGCGACCAGTACCGGCCGGCCGAGCGCGGTGAGCGCGTCGAGCCGGCCGAGCAGCGCCCAGTTGTGCGCGGAGGTCTTGGCGAAGCCGAGCCCCGGGTCGAGGATCAGCTGGTCCTCCTTGACCCCGGCGGCGAGCAGCGCGTCGACCCGGTCGGTCAGCTCGCCGACCACGTCGGCGACCACGTCGTCGTAGACGGCCAGCCGGTCCATGTCGGCGGACTGCCCGCGCCAGTGCATCACCACGAACGGCGCGCCGGTCTCGGCCACCACCCGGGCCATCGCCGGGTCCGCCAGGCCGCCGGAGACGTCGTTGACGACCAGCGCGCCGGCCGCGACGGCCTGCTCGGCCACCGAGGCCCGCATGGTGTCGACGGAGACCGCCACCCCCGCGTCGGCCAGCTCGCGGACCACCGGGACGACCCGGCGCAGCTCCTCCTCCTCGGGAACGCGCCGCGAGCCGGGGCGGGTGGACTCGCCGCCGACGTCGACCAGGTCGGCGCCCCGGGCGCGCAGCGCGAGGCCGTGGGCGATCGCCTTGGCGGGGTCGTGCCACAGCCCGCCGTCCGAGAAGGAGTCGGGGGTCACGTTGACCACGCCCATGACGGCGCAGCGGTCGAGCCGCGGCAGTCCGGGAGGCAGCGGGAAGGGCACCGAATTGCTCATACCCCCATTATCTGACCGCCCCGGCCGATCACCCGGCACCCACCCCCG
>NZ_BAAAKJ010000459.1:10756-22807 GCF_039527695.1 Kitasatospora putterlickiae | reverse complement strand
TCCTCGGCGGGCCCGGCGTCGGGCCGCCGGACGGCTCAGGCGGCCTCGGAGACCTCCGGCCGGGCAGCGCCCGGCATCAGCCCCTCGCGCTGCGGCCTGCGGCCGAAGCGGGGCATGCCCAGGGTGATGAACGCCTCCGCCTGCATCGCGGCGAAACCGATCCGGGGCAGGTCACGGGTGTTCGGGAAGACCAGGAACCGGGGCTCCCACTCCGGCTGGAACTTCGCGTTGAACTTGTACAGCGACTCGATCTGGAACCAGCGCGACAGGAACACCAGCAGCCCGCGCCAGGCGCGCAGCACCGGACCGGCGCCGATCCGCTCGCCGCGGGCGAGCGCCGAGCGGAACATCGCGAAGTTCAGCGACACCCGGCGCACGCCCATCGCCGGGACGGCCTGCAGCGCGGCGACGATCAGCAGTTCGTTCAGGCCCGGGTCGGCCGCCCGGTCACGGCGCATCAGCTCCAGCGAGATGCCGTCCGCACCCCAGGGCACGAAGTGCAGCACGGCCTTGAGGTCGTCGCCGCCCTCGCCCTCCTCGGGCGCCTTGTGGGCGGTGACCACCACGCAGTCGTCGTCGCCCGGGTCGCCGAACCGGCCGAGCGCCATCGAGAAGCCGCGCTCGGTGTCGGTGCCGCGCCAGCGGGCCGCGGCGTCGGCGATCCGCGCCTTCTCCTCGCGGGTCAGCTCGGCGACCCGGCGGACCTGGCAGGAGTAGCCGTTGCGCTCGATCCGCTTGACCATCTGGCGGACGTTGCGCATGGCCCGCCCGGAGAGCGAGAAGGTCGCGGTGTCGACGATCGCCTCGTCGCCCAGCTCCAGCGCGTCCAGCCCCGCCTCGCGGGTCCAGACCTCGCCGCCGACCTCGCTGCAGCCCATCACGGCCGGTACCCAGGCGTGCTCGCGGGCCTCCGCCATGAAGACCTTGATCGCGCCGGGCCAGGCCTCGACGTCGCCGACCGGGTCGCCGGAGGCGAGCATGACGCCGGAGACCACCCGGTAGGAGATCGCCGCCTTGCCGGTGGGCGAGAACAGCACGCTCTTGTCCCGGCGCAGCGCGAAGTAGCCGAGCGAGTCCCGCTCGCCGTGCCGGTCCAGCAGCGCCCGGACCTTCTCCTCGTCCTCGGCGGTCAGCTCGGGCTTCGGCTTCTCCGGGCGCAGCGCCAGGTAGGTGGTGGTGAAGGCGGTGATCAGGCCCATCGCGCCGAGCAGGTAGCCGACCAGGTCCCCGATCCGGTCCGTGTTGTAGTGCACCGGGCCCTCGAAGCCGAACAGCCCGTAGACGACGTGCTCCAGCCGCTGGTACGCGCCGGGGTCCCCCAGCTCGTACCTGGTGCGGGTACTGACGACCAGGAGGCCGAGCAGGAGGCCGACGGTCCCCAGCACGACCAGGTTGACCACGGCGCGCCAGCGGGTGCGCGGGTCGGCCTTGGCGTAGAACTCGCGCCGGTGGATCAGCATGACCGCGAACAGCACCAGCGAGATGACCGCCGGGCCGAGCTGGTGCCAGCGCAGCAGGTGCAGCGCCGCGCCGACCGGCAGCAACACGCACACCGCGCGCCAGGCGCGCCGCTTGCGCCGGCGCAGCGCGTGCGCGAGCAGCACCAGCAGCAGGCCGATCATCAGGGTGCCGGCGGCGGCCAGCGTGGTGGTGCCGCCGGGAAGCTGCCCGGCGAAGGTGTGCACCTTGGTGTGCCGGAGCTTGGGGAACACGGCGCTGGCGATGTCCACCAGCCCGATCAGCAGACAGGCGTAGCCGACCGCGCCGGGGAGCCAGGCCCTCGGAACGGCGGCCGCCTGGGTGCGAAGCGTCTGCAGGCCACGACGGCGCAGCGGCTGCTCGGGACTCGGCTCAACGGACACGGGAACGCTCATGGGGGTTCAGCGTAGAGGCTGTGGCGGGGTGTCCGGTCACTCCCGGGCGGGAGCCGTGATGGACCTTCATGCCTTTTCCTTCATCAGGCAATACGCACACCAAGGAACCGGCAACGAAGGGTAAACCGGCGCCCTGGGGGCACTGCGAATTGAGCCGAGGGGTGGGCGCCGGAGCCCCTCACCGCGTGGCGCGACGGGCCCCCGCGTACGTCCTACGTACGGTGGACGCCGCATTTTAGGGCGTCGGTTGCGTGTGAGCGCCGTCGGCCTCCCGGGGTCCCCCCGGCGTCCGGACAGCCTAGCCGCGGTGGCCCGGACTGACGCACCGCCAGACGATGAAGCCTGCACCGACAGTGTCCCACCGGAAGGCCGACGGTATGGAACTGACCAGCGACGCGCTGATGAACTCGCTGCTTGCCCTGGGTTCGGCGGCGCTCGTCATCACGCTCTGGATCTGGCCCAGGCTGGCGCGGCAGCGACCGCTGCCGGTGCTCGGCCGCATGGGCCTGCTGACGCTCACTCAGGCGGCGGTGCTCGCGGTGCTGGCGCTCAGCGTCAACAACGCCTTCGGTTTCTACACCTCATGGGACGACCTGCTCAGCCCCGGGGGCACCAAACTCGCCCTGACGAGCAACGAGAACCACGAGGGCGGGGTCCCGGCCGGCGGCGCCCTGCTCACGCCGACCAACGAGGGCGGCATGGAGAGCATCGGAGACCTGCCCAGAGGGGCACCCGAGGAGGTCGGCAAGGTCGAGTCGGTCCGGATCACCGGCAAGGCGACCGGACTGTCCGACCAGATGTTCGTCTACCTTCCGCCGGAGTACTTCGACCCCAAACTCGGCCTGACCCGCTTCCCGGTGCTGCTGACCATCGCCGGCTACCCCGGCACCACGCTCAACCTGATGAAGGAGCTGCCGGTCGTCCAGACCGCCGTGGGGCTCCAGCGCGCGGGGAAGATGCAGCCGACCATCGTGGTGCTGGCCAGTCCGACCCTCACCCCGCCGCGCAACACCGAGTGCGTCGACGCCCCGGGCGGCCCGCGCACCGAGACCTGGTTCGCCGAGGACGTCCCCGAGGCGCTGCACTCCGCCTACCGGATCGGCCGCTCCCCCGCCTCCTGGGGCGTCTTCGGCTACTCCACCGGCGGCAGCTGCGCGCTGCGGCTGACGATGCGCCACCCGGCCGTCTTCGGCAGCGCCGGCGGCCTGCACGCCGAGTTCAAGGTCACCGAGGACCAGTTCACCGGCGACCTGTTCGGCGGGGACAAGGCGCTGGCCGAGCAGAACGACCTCGCCTGGCGGCTGCAGAACCTGCCCGCCCCGCCGGTGTCGACGCTGGTGGTCTCCACCCGCAAGGACGGCGAGTACCCGCAGACCGCCCAGTTCGTCGAGCTGGCCCAGCGGGTCGCCGCCGCCAACCCGCAGTTCCAGGCGGAGTCGATGTACCTGGACGACGGCGGCCACAACTTCGAGACCTGGGTGCGCGAGCTGCCCGCCTCGCTGGAGTGGATGGGCCACCACCTCGGATAGGCCTAGGGTCCGTCTTCAAACCCCCGCCTGCCGGGCGGACGACGGAGGCTTGAAGACGGACCCTAGGGCACCTGAGTGATTACCGGCCGGTCGGGCACAGTACCCGCCGTCCAGGGGGGACGTATCGCGACCGCCCCGGCCGAACCCCGGCCGGGGCCGCCCCGGATCCGGGCAGGAGGCCCCATGCTCAGCACCCGATCGCTCTTCGACGAGATCTATCGCAACGACGAGGCCTACCAGCTGTTCTGCAGCATCGCCGCCGGCGGCGAGGACCAGGGCGGGTGGGAGAACGAGCGGATCACCGAGCTCACCCGCGACCCGGTGCTCGCTCCGAAGATCGCCCGGCACGGCGCCGACGAGCGCAAGCACGGCCGGATCTTCGCCCAGCTGCTCCACAAGCGCGGCCTGCCGAAGGTCGACGTCCCCGCCGAGGCCGACTACTGCATGCTGCTGGAGCGCCAAGGCGTCGGCCTCGCCCATGAGCGGCTGACCACCGAGGTCCCGCTGACCGACCGCGAGATCATCACCTACCTGGCGCACAGCCGGGTCACCGAACAGCGCGCGGCCGAGCAGATGCGCCAGCTGGTCAAGGTCTACGGGGACAACCCCGACCTCGGCCGGGCGATGCGGATGATCTCGGCGGACGAGGACAACCACCTCGCCTACTGCCACGAGGAGCTGCTGCGGCTGACCGCCGAGGGCCACGGGTCGTACATCCGGCACGTGCTGGAGACCAGCGCGCGCGGCGAGATCCGCACCCACCGGGACGTCGGCCTCGCGGTGACGTCCCGGATGGCGCGGATCCTGCGGTGGCCGCGCTGGCAGCTGGCCGTGGTCATGGCCGGTGTGCACGCGCTCTACCTGTACGACCTGCTGTACGGCTGGCGGCGGATGGTGCGGCTGCGGATGCCCGCGCGCCGCAACGCGCTGGGCACCCCGGCCCCGCCGCACACCGAGCCCGAGCACGGGCCCGCGCCCGACCCGGTCAGCGACCGATGATCAGGCTCATCGCCTCGGCCCGGGTGGCCGGGTCGCGCAGCTGGCCGCGCACGCAGGAGGTGATGGTCTTGGCGCCGGGCTTGCGGATGCCGCGCATCGACATGCACATGTGCTCGCACTCGACCACGACGATCGCCCCGCGCGGCTCCAGGATCCGCATCAGCGCGTCGGCGACCTGGCTGGTGAGCCGCTCCTGCACCTGCGGCCGGCGGGCGTAGACGTCGACCAGCCGGGCCAGCTTGGACAGGCCGGTGATCTTGCCGCTGGTGGACGGGATGTACCCGACGTGCGCGACGCCGCGGAACGGCACCAGGTGGTGCTCGCAGACCGAGGTCAGCTCGATGTCCTTGACCAGCACCATCTCGTCGTGGCCGAGGTCGAAGGTGGTGGTCAGGACGTCCTCGGGCTCCTGCCAGAGGCCCGCGAATATCTCCTTGTAGGCCCGTGCGACCCGGGCCGGGGTCTCCAGCAGGCCCTCGCGGTCCGGGTCCTCGCCGACGGCCAGCAGCAGCTCGCGGATCGCGTTCTCGGCCCGCTTCTGGTCGAAGGTGCCGACGGCGGGCGGACCGTCGAGCGTCACCGGGTCGATCATGCGGGCCTCGCTAACTGGTTGACGAACAAGAGTTGAACAGCACGGATGCCGCGCCTCCAGGGTACAAACCCCGGTGACGCGGCATCCATTCCGTCGGGTGCCCGGGCTTCCGGTCAGTCCTCGGCCGGCGGCTCGACCGGCAGCGGCGGGAGCTTCACCACGTCGGCCGGGGCGGCCTCGGCGGTGGCGGCGGCGCCGTTGGTGAGCGCCAGCTCCTTGGGCGACTGCACCGGCGGGCGGGTGGACGGCGTCCGGCGGGCGGAGCCGGTCCACGCCGGACGGGCCGGGCGCTTGACGATCGGGGCGAAGATCTCGGCGATCTGGTCCTTGTTGAGGGTCTCCTTCTCCAGGAGCTCCAGGACCAGGTTGTCGAGCACGTCCCGGTTCTCGACCAGGATCTCCCAGGCCTCGTTGTGCGCCGACTCGATGAGCTTCTTGACCTCCTCGTCGACCAGCCCGGCGACCTCCTCCGAGTAGTCGCGCTGGTGGCCCATCTCGCGGCCCAGGAACGGCTCCGAGTTGTCGCTGCCGAACTTGATCGCGCCCAGCCGCTCGGTCATGCCGTACTGGGTGACCATGGCCCGCGCGGTGGCGGTGGCCTTCTCGATGTCGTTCGAGGCACCGGTGGTCGGGTCGTGGAAGACCAGCTCCTCCGCCGCGCGCCCGCCCAGCATGTAGGCCAGCTGGTCGAGCATCTCATTGCGGGTGGTGGAGTACTTGTCCTCCTCCGGCAGCACCATGGTGTAGCCGAGGGCCCGGCCGCGGGACAGGATGGTGATCTTGTGCACCGGGTCGCTGTACTGGCAGGCCGCCGCCACCAGGGCGTGGCCGCCCTCGTGGTACGCGGTGATCTTCTTCTCCTTGTCGGACATGATCCGCGTGCGCTTCTGCGGACCCGCCACGACGCGGTCGATCGCCTCGTCCAGGATGTTGTTGTCGATCAGCTTCTTGTCCGAGCGGGCGGTCAGCAGGGCCGCCTCGTTCAGCACGTTCGACAGATCGGCACCGGTGAAGCCGGGGGTGCGCTTGGCGACGGCCGAGAGGTCGACGTCGGGCGCGATCGGCTTGCCCTTCTGGTGCACCTTGAGGATGTCCAGACGGCCCTGGAGGTCGGGGCGCTCGACCGCGATCTGGCGGTCGAAGCGGCCCGGGCGCAGCAGCGCCGGGTCCAGGATGTCCGGGCGGTTGGTGGCGGCGATCAGGATGACGCCGCCCTTGACGTCGAAGCCGTCCATCTCGACCAGCAGCTGGTTGAGGGTCTGCTCGCGCTCGTCGTGGCCGCCGCCGAGGCCCGCGCCGCGGTGCCGGCCGACGGCGTCGATCTCGTCGACGAAGACGATCGCCGGGGCGTTCGCCTTGGCCTGCTCGAAGAGGTCGCGGACCCGGCTGGCGCCGACACCGACGAACATCTCGACGAAGTCGGAGCCCGAGATCGAGTAGAACGGCACACCGGCCTCGCCCGCGACGGCGCGCGCCAGCAGGGTCTTGCCGGTACCGGGCGGGCCGTAGAGCAGCACGCCCTTAGGGATCTTGGCGCCGACCGCCTGGAACTTGGCCGGCTCCTGGAGGAACTCCTTGATCTCGTGGAGCTCCTCGACCGCCTCGTCGGCACCGGCGACGTCGGAGAAGGTGGTCTTCGGGGTGTCCTTGGTGAGCAGCTTGGCCTTGGACTTGCCGAACTGCATGACGCGCGAGCCGCCGCCCTGCATCTGGTTCATCAGGAACAGGAAGACCAGCACGATGATCACGATGGGCAGCATCGACAGCAGCAGGCTGACGAGGGTGCTCTGCTTCTCCGGGCTGATGGTGTAGCCCTCGGAGAGCGTGTTCTGGTCGTTGTCGTTGATCTGGGCCTGCAGCTTGTCGGCGATCGCGACGCCCTGATCGCCGATGTACGAGGCCTGGAACTTGCTGCCGGACTGCGGCTTGCCGGAGCTGGCCGCGGGCAGCTTGGCGCCGTCCTTCAGCTGGATCTTTACGGTGTTCGAGTCACCCGTGGTGAGCTGCGCCGACTTGACCTGCTTCGCGTCGATCGCTGCGACGACCTGACCGGTGTCCACCGTCTTGTAGCCGTTCGAGTCCGAAACGACCTGCATCAGCACGATGACGGCGAGGACGGCCAGCACGATCCACATGATCGGCGCACGGAAGTATCGCTTGACGTCCATCCATGCGGGGCGTTGCCGCCCCGTCCCTCCTGCCACTCAACGGCGCCGCGGGGCTGTGTGCCACCGGCGCATTCGGTCAGTGCTCATGTGAAGAGCGGTTTATTGGACCGTACCGCAGTACGACCCCCACGTGGCGGGAGCACGGCGATACGACGTTCTTCTATGGTCCCCCGGATCCAACGGGCGGGAACAGGCTGCTGTTCCCGCCCGTCGCCCGAACGGGTCTCAGCCGCCGTAGACGTGCGGGGCGAGGGTGCCGATGAACGGCAGGTTGCGCAGCTTCTCCGCGTAGTCGAGACCGTAACCGACCACGAACTCGTTGGGGATGTCGAAGCCCACGTACTTGACGTCGATCTCGACCTTGGCCGCGTCCGGCTTGCGCAGCAGGGCACAGACCTCCAGGGAGGCCGGGCCGCGCGAGCCCAGGTTGCCGAGCAGCCAGGACAGGGTCAGGCCGGAGTCGATGATGTCCTCGACGATCAGGACGTCACGGCCGGCGATGTCGGTGTCGAGGTCCTTCAGGATCCGCACCACACCGGAGGACTTGGTGCCCATCCCGTAGGAGGAGACGGCCATCCAGTCCATGGTCACCTGCGAGTGCAGGGTGCGGGCGAGATCCGCCATGACCATCACGGCCCCCTTGAGGACGCCGACGATCAGCAGGTCCTTGCCTGCGTAGTCCCGGTCGATGCGCTCGGCCAGCTCCAGGAGCTTGGCGTCGATCTCGTCCTTGCTGATGAGCACCTTCGCGAGGTCAGCGCCCATGTCGTTCTGGTCCACCGGGGATACGTCCTCAAACGTGTCGGGGTCTGGATGGCCGGCGGCCGGCTCCCCCGGGGCATGCCCGCCCGTCAGTCGCCCTGCCGCCGAAAGACCAGCGTGCCACACCGCCGGGTCGCTTCGACGCCCCCGGGTAGGTGCAGCGGCCCCTGGCCGCGCCATCCGGTGACCAGCAGGTCGATCGTTTCGAGGTGCCGGGCGAACAGGTCCCCGGCCGGGCAGCCCGCCCGCAGCGCGGCCCGGCGCAGCACCCGGCGGCGCACGGCGGGGGGCAGTTCGGCCAGCTTGACGGCGTCCAGGGCGCCCTCGCCCGCACGGAGGTCGCGCTCGGCCAGCGCGGCCCACTGGTCGAGCGCGTCGGCGTCGTCGCGGAACAGCCGGGCGGTGCGGGCGAGCGCCTCGACCACGCCGCCGCCCAGGTGCTTCTCCAGCACCGGCAGCACCTCGTGGCGGACCCGGGAGCGGGTGAAGGCCGGGTCGCGGTTGTGCGGGTCGTCCCAGACCGGGATCGCCTGGGCCGAACAGGCCTGCCGGGTGGCGGCCCGGTCCAGTTCCAGCAGCGGACGGCGGTAGCGGCCCTTCTGAGCGGGCATGCCGGCCAGCGAGCGGGAGCCCGAGCCCCGGGCGAGGCCCAGCAGGACGGTCTCGGCCTGGTCGTCGCGGGTGTGCCCGAGCAGGACGGCGACCGCGCCGAACCGCTCGGCGGCCTCGTCCAGCGCGGCGTACCGGGCGTCCCGGGCGGCGGCCTCGGGCCCGCCCTCGCGGCCGACCCGCACGGCGACCGCCTCGACGGGGTCCAGGCCCAGCTCGCGCAGCCGGCCGGCGACCTGGGCCGCGCGCTCGGCGGAGCCCGACTGCAGGCCGTGGTCGACCGTGACGGCGCCGACCCGCAGACCGATCTTGGGGGCCTCGAAGGCGGCCGCGATGGCGAGCGCCATGGAGTCCGCGCCGCCGCTGACGGCGACCAGGACCAGCGGCGAGCCGGGTGCGGCGGGGGTGCGGGGCAGCCCGGACGGGTGGCGGTGGGCGTTGCCGATCAGCGTGGTGCCGACGGCGGCGGGCAGCGCGGCGGCGGCCAGCGGCGCACCGCCGGCGCGCTCGCGCGGCTCCCGGGCGGGGGCGGTGAAGGTGGAACCGGCCTCGGAGGCGAGGTCGGTGAGGGTGCGGCGAACGGCCAGGCGTATCGCGGCGACGGCGGGGTGAGGGCCCACGGCGACGACTCCTCAACGGAGGGGGACAGGACGGCGGTGGGCGCGGCGGGGGACCGCGCATCTGTGAGCACCCTGTTACCGGGCGCTCACAGATGGTGGCAGAAAGGAGGCACCCACTACGCCACAGGCGCCACCGGTACGACCACCGTCCCACGTTCGGGTGAATGAAGAAACGTATCTTCACCCGCCATGTGCACGGCTGGACCACCCGTACGAACGGGGCGGCGGGCCGCCTCCCGCTTCACCCGCCCCGGCTCACCGCGCGACGCGGGCCACCCAGGCGGCGGGATCGTGGATCTCCTCCTTGGTCGGCAGCGTGTTCGGCGAGGTCCAGACCCGGTTGAAGCCCTCCATGCCGACCTGCTCGACCACGCCCCGGACGAACACCGCGCCGTCCTGGTACTGGCGGAGCTTGGCGTCCATCCCGAGCAGCCGACGCAGCATCAGGTCCAGCCGGTTGGCGCCGCGGTCCCGGCGCTGCTGGAACTTCTCGCGGATCTCGGCGACGCTCGGCACCACCGCCGGGCCCACGCCGTCCATCACCACGTCCGCGTGCCCCTCCAACAGGGACATCACGGCGGTCAGCCGGCCCAGGATCTCGCGCTGCGCGGGCGACTGGACGATCTCCAGCAGACCGGCCGAGGAGGCGTTGTCGCCCCGCCCGCCGCCCAGCCCCGGCAGCCCCGCGCCCAGCGAACCGGCCGCGTCCCGCAGCCGGTCCAGCAGCGCGCCCGGGTCGACGTCCGTCTCGGCCAGGAAGGACTGCACCTCGGACTGGATGTGGTCGCGCAGCCAGGGCACCGCGGTGAACTGGGTGCGGTGGGTCTCCTCGTGCAGACAGACCCAGAGCCGGAAGTCGACCGGGTCGACGTCCAGCTCCCGCTCCACGTGCACGATGTTCGGCGCCACCAGCAGCAGCCGCCCGGGGCCCGGGCCCTCCGGGCCCAGACGCGGCTTGTCGAACAGCGCGGCCGGGCTGTCCGGCGTCTCCAGCGAAGGCTCGGCCGGGGCGAAGGTCTCGTACTGGCCGAGCACCTTGGTGGCCAGGAACGCCAGCAGCGCGCCGACCTCGATACCGGTGGCCTTCTCCCCCACCGTGCCGAACACCGCGGAGGCCGACCCGTTCGTCCGGCGCGCCTGGAGCTTCTCCACCAGCGGCTGCACGATGGTCCGGAAGCCCGCCACGTTGGCCCGCACCCAGCCGGGCCGGTCCACGATCAGCACCGGGGTCGCGGCCGCCTCGGCCAGGCTGCTGGAACGCATGCCGGTGAACTCCCGGACGTGCTCCTCGGCCGCCAGGGCGTGCCGGCGCAGCTCGGCGACCACCGCGGCCGCCTCGGCCCGGCTCACCTCCGGCCCCGGCCGCACCAACCTGGTCGCGGTTGCGACCGCGAGATTCCAGTCGACCATGTCAGCACCGCCGCTCGCGCTCGTCATGCCCTCACCGTACGTGCTCCCGCCCCCCTGGGGGAGCCGGAACGGCCGCCCAATGACCACCCGACCGGGCCACACCGTCGCCGACGCGCCCGCCTCCACCACGCGAAGGCCCCGCCCGACCCGGGCCACGCCTCCCGCAAGCACCACAGCCGGCCGGCCGCAGGCCCGGTCACCGCCACCACACAACGCCCCGCCCGTCCCCGACCGAGCCACCCCACACCGAGCCGCGTCGGTCCGGCGGCCCCGTCCCAGGGCACCCCCAACACCCGGCACCAAGACCACACGCCACAGAACCCCGCCCGGACGCGCCTCCGGACCCGCCACAGCCGGGCGCCGGCAGGCCCGGCCACGCCCTACGCCGCGCCACCCCGCCCCCAACCCCAGCGCCCCCAACCGCCCAGGCCCCACGCCGAGCCTCCCTGCCCGGGCAGGGCCAGGCCGGGCACCACCCCGGGCCGCGCCTCCGTCTTCGAGCGGCGGAAGGCCAGGCCACCGTGAGACCCACCCCGGTTCCAGGCCCCGATGCCCCCACTGGCCGGAAGATGCCCCAGGTGCCCTGGCAGCACCCCGGACCCCCGGCCCCCTGCCTTCAACTCCGAGCGGCGCCACCCGGCCCAGGCCCGCACCCGAGCCTCGTTCCCGAGCCGCGTCTCCCCGTCCAGGCAGTGGATGGCCGGGCCGCCGTCAGACCCCCCGTCTCGACCTCCGGACGGCCCCGCCCCACCTCCAAGCCTCGACGGCCCGACCGGGACGAGCCGCCCTCGCACCAGGGCGCGTCTCACGGGCCCCGGCGGCCGGTTCAGTGGCAGCCGCAGGCGGCCAGGCGGGCCACTACGCGGTCCATGGCGGCGCGCGCGGTTTCGGCGGGGGCGGTGGTCCGGGTCATCAGGGCGAAGGAGAGCAGGCGGCCGTCGGCGTCCACGACGGTGCCCGCCAGGGTGTTGACGCCGCTCAGGCTGCCGGTCTTGGCGCGGACCAGGCCGGCCGCGTCGGCGGCGCCCGAGGCGGAGCCGAAGCGCTTGCCGAGGGTGCCGGTGAATCCGGCGATCGGCAGACCGGTCAGCACCGGGCGCAGCGTCGGGTGCTCCGCGGAGGCGGCCAGCGCCAGCAGCTTGACCAGGGCGACCGGCGGGATCGCGTTGCCGGTGTGCAGGCCGCTGCCGTCGTTGAGCACCACGCCGGTCATCGGCACGCCGAGCTTGGCGAGTTCCTGGGTGACGGCGGTGGCGGCGCCCTCGAAGCTGGCCGGCTGGTGGGCGGCGAGCGCGGCCTGCCGGGCGATCGCCTCGGCGAGGGTGTTGTCGGAGGTGGTGAGCATCCGCTCGACCAGCCGGGACATGGTGGGCGAGTCGACCCGGCCGAGCACCGGCGCGTCGGCGGCGGCCGGGGCGGTGGTCGGCTTCGCCTTGCCCTGCACCCCGATGCCCTGGGCCTTGAGCAGGGTGGCGAAGGTCTCGGCGG
>NZ_BAAAKJ010000459.1:0-10750 GCF_039527695.1 Kitasatospora putterlickiae | reverse complement strand
CCGACGCCGGGTCGCCGACACGGGCGGGCGCGTCCTCGCGGCTCTTCGGGTCGACCTTGCCCTCGTCCACCATCAGCGGCGTCACCGCGGCGATGTTCTCGGCGTCGTGGTTCTTGTGCAGCGGTCCGCCGCTGTAGAGGGAGACGTCGTAGTCGAGCACGACGGACGCGGCGCCCTCGGCCTTCAGCGCGGCGGCGGTCTGCCGGGCCAGCGCGTCCAGCGAGGCGGGGGCGGTGTCCGCGTCGGCGGGGACGCCGCCGATCTGCACCTGGTCGGCGGACAGCGCCGTCAGCGTCGGATCGCCACCACCCACGAGAGTGATCCCGCCGGTGGCCGCGTTCTTGACGACCCGGGTGGTCAGCCGGGCGTCGCCGGGGATCAGCGACAGGGCCGCGATCGAGGTGGCCAGCTTGGTGGTGGACGCCGGGGTGGCGGCGGTGTTCTCGCCGCTTCCGTAGAGGAGTTGGCCGTTGGCGGTGTCCGCGACGGCGAGGCCGACGGTACCGAGGTTCCGGTCGGCGAGGACGGCGGCGAGCGCCTGCTGGAGGCCCTGGGCGGTGGGCAGACCGGTGTCCGGTCCGGCCCCGGCGGCGGCCAGCACCGTCCCGGCGGGGACCGGGCGGACGGCGCCGTCCCCGGCGGGTTCGGCGGCGGGCGGCGTGCCGGTGGCGTCACCGGTGGGGCCCGCCGTGGTGGCGGTGCCGGGGGTTGCGGTGGCACTCGTGGACGGGTGGGGCGACTCGCTGCCCCGGTTCCCGGGCCGGGTGCCGTTCTTGTCGCCCCGGTCCCCCTTGCCGCCCTTGGTGTCGTCCCGCCGGCCGTTGCCCTCGTCCTCGTCCCCCTGGGCGTTCCCGGTGGGGCGGCCGCCCGGGGAGGCCGATCCGGTCGCCGTCGGGGACGGCTGCGCGTACGCACCACCCGTGCCGAGCACCGTTCCGGCGACCAGTAGCGCCGCCCCGAACAGCCCCGCGGCCGTCCCCCCGCGTCGGTCTCCCGACCCAGCCCCTGCTCGCACCGACCCGGCCCCTTTCCTGAGCACTCACTCCCGTAGGAGACACTTGGATTCTGTCAGTCCCTACCTTGGAGGAACCGTTGGAGTTCGACGTCCTTATCGAAATCCCGAAGGGCTCTCGTAACAAGTACGAGGTCGACCACGAGACCGGCCGCCTGCGGCTCGACCGGATGCTCTTCACCTCGACCCGCTACCCGGCCGACTACGGCTACGTCGAGGGCACCCTGGCGGACGACGGTGACCCGCTGGACGCCCTGGTCATCCTGGACGAGCCGACCTTCCCCGGTTGCCTGATCAAGTGCCGCGTCATCGGCATGTTCAAGATGACGGACGAGGCCGGCGGCGACGACAAGCTGCTCTGCGTCCCGGCGACCGACCCGCGCTGGGAGCACCTGCAGGACATCCACCACGTGTCGGAGTTCGACCGCCTGGAGATCCAGCACTTCTTCGAGGTCTACAAGGACCTGGAGCCGGGCAAGTCCGTCGAGGGTGCCAACTGGGTCGGCCGCACCGAGGCCGAGGCCGAGGTCACCGCGTCGATCAAGCGCCTGGCGGAGCAGGGCGGTCACTGAGCCGTCGCGCCCATCTCGTCCGTCCGGCGGTCCGTCCGCCGGGGGGCTTCGAGGTAGGTCGAGGCAGTCGGAGGCCGGGATTCGCGGATTCGTTCCGCGGGTCCCGGCCTTCGCCGTTCCCGGGGGTGGGCGATTCTTCCCGACACCTTGTCGGCATGACGGGAGCTTAGGTTAGGCTAACCAAAGCAATCGGGGGTGTACCGATCACTGGAGGCCCGCATGCCCATACCCGAGCAGCCCGTCGTCCCGTTCTCCACCGTGCTGCGCACCGCGAGCAGTGCCGAGCACGAGGCCGCGGAACAGTCGTCCTTCATGAGCAGGCTGCTCGGCGGGCACCTCGGCGTCGAGGCCTACGCCGACCTCACCGGTCAGCTCTGGTTCGTCTACCGCGCGCTGGAGGACCGGGCCGACGAGCTGGCGGAGCACCCGGTGGCCGGCCCCTTCATCGACGCCGCGCTGCTGCGGACCGAGGCCATCGAGCGCGACCTGGCCCACCTGCGCGGCCCGGACTGGCGCGAGGGCCTGACCCCGCTGCCGGCCACGGCGGCGTACGTCGCCCGTCTGGAGGAGCTCGCGGACCAGTGGCCGGCGGGCGTCATCGCCCACCACTACACCCGCTACCTGGGCGATCTGTCGGGTGGTCAGATCATCAGGGGCATCGCCGAGAAGACCTGGGGCTTCGAACGCAAGGGCGACGGCGTGCGGTTCTACGTCTTCGAGCAGGTGGACAACCCGGCCGCCTTCAAGCGCGACTACCGGGCCAAGCTGGACGCCGCCGGGCTGGCCATGGACGAGGTCGAGCGCCGCCGGGTGGTCGAGGAGTGCAAGCGCGCCTTCCAGCTGAACGGCGCGGTCTTCCGCGACCTGGACACGCGGTACCCGCTGAGCGCCTGAACGGCCGAGCGCGCGGAGTAGGAAGTCGGCCGGGCCGACTTCCTACTCCTTCCGCGTCAGCCCAGGCCGAACCAGGGAAGGCATTCCGGCAGCCCCTCGATCTTCACGGGGACCGGCCGGTGCTCCCGCCACCGGTCGGAGGTGAGACGGAGCCGGCGCAGGACCACGTCCCGGCCGCGGACGACGTGATGCTCGACGCCGTCCTCGCGGTACCCCAACTTGCCGGACACCCCCAGCGAAGCCGTGTTGTCCGCGAAGGCGCCGGAGACGGCGTGCCGCGCGTCGAGTCCGGCGAAGGCCAGGTGGAGAACCGCGGCACGCATCTCGGTCCCCAGGCCCTGTCCGTGGTGCGCCCGGCCGAGCCACGAGCCGGTGTGGACCTCCCGGAGGACCGCGAAGTTCCGGGCGCCGATGCTCTGGGTGCCGACGACCACGCCGTCGCGCAGCACGACGAGGCTCAACTCCCAGTCCTCCGGCCGCCACTCGCCCCAGCAGCGCCAGTGGTACTGCAGGACTCCCCGGGCCCGCTGCTCGGGCTCGACGTCGGTCCAGGCGGCGGCGAACGGCTGCACGGCCGGGTCGTGCACACCTTCGGCGGCCAGCGAGGCCAGTGCGGCGAGCTCACCGGGGTTCGGGAGCCGGAGTTCCAGGCGGGGGGTGGTCAGCCGCAGTCCGGCGAGCGGCCAGTGTGACGTCAGGCTCATGCGGAAGGATTCTCCCGCCCTCCTCCGGCCGGGGCCACCGGATATCGGTCAGCGGAGTGTGCGGCGGCGGTCTCAGGGTTGGTTCCGTGGCCGAAGCGGCCGGCCTTCCGGGCGATCGATCCGCACGGAAGCCGGCCTGATCGAACTCCGGGAATCCGACGACGGTGAGGCCGTCCTCAGCACCACCCCGACCGCCTTCACCGGCCTTCCTGCGCCATAACCCGCGGTGGCCCTCGCTCGGATAGTGCGAGGGCCACCGGGGACCACCCGGAGTGGGAAGTCGGTCCCGCCGACTTCCCACTCCACGATCCTGCAGACGGCCGATCACGAGGCCCATTGGGAGCCCCAGCTCAGGCGAAGCCGACCTCGGTGAAGCGGCAGCCTCCGCGCTCGGCGGCGGACAGGGCCGGCCCCGACGCGAGCCGCGGGGCATCGCGGAAGTACTGGCGGAAGCCCGACGCACGGAACTTCAGGTCGAAGGCGTGGCCTTGGACGTGCCATCGAGACACGTCCCGCCACTCGTCGTCCACGGCCAGCCGGTGCACGTCATCGATCTCCAGTTCCAGGTGCGTGCCCTTGAAACCGAGGTCGCCCTCAAGATCCCAGACCTCCTCGAAGACGAGCGTCGCAGGGGCGACCCAGAAGGAGAAGCTCTTCGCCGGCCTGACCGGATGGACCCAGCGGACGATGTAGTCGAGGTCGAGCAGAAGCCGGGGCAGGGTGTCATCGGTCTGCTGCACGGACACGCCGTGGATGGTGGCGTCGTGCCAGCCCATCTCCTCGAAATCGGCCTCGCTCCAGACGCTCTTCTCAAGGCCTGATTCCTGGTGGCTACCGCTGTTCATTCCCGTATCCAACCAGAGCAGGAGTAGGAAGTCGGACCCGCCGACTTCCTACTCCATCACCCCCTGATCAGGCGTTGGTGGACTTGCGGTGGCGGGCCAGGGCGGTGGCGCCGCCGCCGAGGAGGAGCAGGCCTCCGGCGGTGGCCAGGAGGGGGGCCACCGGGGTGGAGGAGCCGGTGGAGGCCAGCACGCCGGAGCCACCGCCGGTGGTGGTCAGGGAGGCGCCGCCGACGGTGCCGGACCCGGACCCGGACCCGGTGCCGGTGGAGCCGGT
This sequence comes from Kitasatospora putterlickiae, assembly GCF_039527695.1. NCBI lineage: Bacteria > Bacillati > Actinomycetota > Actinomycetes > Kitasatosporales > Streptomycetaceae > Kitasatospora > Kitasatospora putterlickiae. Next base: position 6,449 of record NZ_BAAAKJ010000459.1, on the reverse strand, counting down.
CGTGCCGGTCGTGGCGCCGCCCGCCGTACCGCCGGTGGGCGGCTGGGTGGTGGGCAGCTGGGCGTTCTTGTCGAAGGCCAGCGAGACGGTGACCGGGTCGAGGGCCTCGCCCGCCTTGTAGTTGGCGAAGGCCGGGACGCCCTCGGCGGTCAGGGTGGCCGGGACGGCGTTCAGCGTCACCACGCCGTTGACCGGGGCGAGGTTGGCCTTGGAGAGGTCGAGCTTGGCGATCCGGGCGGCGGACAGCGAGGTCGTCTTGCCGTCCAGGGACTTGGCGTTGACGTCGGCGGTCAGGTAGGCGCCGTCCTTGTCGATGCTCAGGCCGAGCTTCGAGAACGTGGTGTCCAGCTGGTAGCCGCCGCCGGCCGGGTGGCCGAGGAAGCGCACCGAGCCGGCGAAGCCCGCCGACAGGGTGTGGCTCTTGGTGTTGTAGCTGCCGGTCGCGCCGCCGAAGCGGTAGTCGGCCGCACCCGCGCCGAACTCGACCTTGCCGTTGGCCACCGGGCTCTGCAGGTACGTGCGGAAGCTCTCCTTGACCCGCCAGTCCAGGGTGCCGTTGACGACGGCGAGTTCACCGTTGCCGCTCGGCGTGGTGGGCGGGGCGGTGGCGGTGGAGGTGGCGGTGGCGCTCGGCGAGGAGGTCACGGACGGCGAGGAGGTGGCCGTCGGGGACTGCGTGGCGGACGGCGAGGCGGTGGCGGTGGCCGAGGGCGAGGCGGTGGGTGAGGCGGTCGCCGACGGCGAGGCCGTGGCCGTGGCGGACGGCTCGGTGGTCGGAGTGGCGGTCGCCGTCGGGGTGGCGGTCGGGGTCGCCGTCGCGGTGGGGGTCGCCGTCGCGGTGGGGGTCGCGGTCGCGGTGGCCGTCGGCGACGGGGTGGCCGGGCTCTGCTTGAGCAGCAGCGCCAGCGGGTCCATGTCCGCCCCGGCCTGGTAGAAGCCCGCGAACGCCTTGGCGCCCTCCTCCGTCAGCTTCGCCGCCGTCGGCACGCCCGTCGTGGTGTCCCGGCCGACGGTGAACGTCACCAGCGGCACCTCGTCCCGCTTGGTGACCTCGCTGGCGCCCATCGACTCCTTGGAAGCCGTGTCGGCGGTGAGCGTGCCGGCCGTCCCCGCCGTGGTGATCTTCAGATCGCTCAGCGCCACGTCCAGCGCCCCGTGGTGGGCCGTGAAGTGCACGCCGCCGGTGAAGGAGGAGCTGAGCGCGTGAGTGGTGAGGTCGTACTTGGCGCTCGCCAGGCCGAAGTGGAAGGTGCCGTCGGCGTTGCGGGTCGCGCCACCGGTCAGCTCGATCGCACCGCCCTGGGAGGCGGGGCTCTCGATGTAGTTGCGGAAGCTGGCCTTCACTCCCCAGTCCAGCGCGCCGGTGTCGTACGTGACGCTGCTCGGCGCGCCGGCGCCGAAGGCCAGGGCCGGGGCACCGAAGGCGGTCAGACCGAGGCCGGCGGTGACGGCGGCCAGGGCGGCCATCCGGGTGCGGTTGCGGGACATGGGGGAACTCCGATCGATGAACGGGGGGAGAGAAGGGTGGGGGTCAGGCGCGACGGCGGCGGACGAGGAAGAGGCCTCCGCCCGCGAGCAGCGCGGCGGCGAGCACACCGCCGGCCACCAGAGCCGCCGTCGGGACGCCGTCCGAGCCCTCGGCCTCGGTCGCGGCGGCGACCGGCGCGACGGAGGGGCTGACCGGCGCGGCCGNGCGGCCGCCGGGGCGCTGCCGATGTCCGGCAGCGGCGGGAGGGCGGCGGCCGGGTCGAGGGCGACCGCGAAGCTCAGCGGGTCCATCTCGGTGCCGGCCGGGTAGAGGCCGCCGAAGGCCTTGCCGCCCGGCTCGGTGAGCGTGAGCGGGACCTCGACGGCCTTGAGCAGTCCGCCTTCGGCCTTGAGTCCGGCCGGGTCGAAGGTCGCCAGCTCGACACCGGTGAGCTGCTGGGCGGCGCCGTCCGGGGTGCGGCCGGAGACGTCGGCGCGCAGCACGCCCTTGCCGTCGGCGACGGTGACGCCCGGGTTGGCCAGGGTGAGGTCCAGGCCATAGACGTCGCCGTTCTTCAGGCCGGTGAAGCGGACGCTGCCGGTGAAGGCGGCGCTCAGCGCGCCGGTGGCCTGGTCGTAGGTGCCCTTGGCGGGCGTCCAGCGGAAGAGCGCGCCGCCGTCCGCCGCGCCGCCGGCGGGCTCCCAACGGCCCTGGGCGATCGCGCCGGTGACGTAGTCCCGGAAGGTCCGGCGCACGCCCCAGTCGAGCGCGCCGTTGCCGAACTCGGTGACGGCGGCGGCCGGAGCGGTCGTCGGGGCCGGGGTGTCGGTCGGCGTCACGGGAGCGGCCGGAGTGGTCGGAGTGGTCGGAGCGGCCGGCGCCGTCGACGAAGGCGCGGCGCTCGGCGTCGCGGTGGCGGTGGCGGTCGCGGTGGCGGTGGCGGTCGGAGAGGGCGCGGCCGGGGTCTGGGTCGGTGCCGCCGCCGGGAGGTTGACCGACAGGTTGACCGGGTCGAGCGCCGTCTCCGCGGTGTAGAACCCGGCGAAGGCCTTGGCGCCCGCGTCGGTCAGCGTCGCCGGGACGTTGCTGAGCGTCAGGGTGCCGGCCGCGCCGCGCAGGTCGACGCCGGCCAGCGAGAGGTCGGCCAGCTTGGCCTGGCTCGCGCTGCTGACCTGGCCGGTCTCCCGGGACTTGCTGGTGACGTCCGCGTACAGTCCGGCCGCCCCGCCCGGGGAGGCCCGGAAGGTGAGCTTTCCGATGCTCAGGTCGAGCGCGTTGGCGCCGTTCTCCTGGTGCCCGGTGAACCGGACCCCGCCGGAGAACGCGGCGCTCAGCGCGCCGCTCGCCGGGTCGTACGTGCCGGCGGCGGAGTGGAACCGGAAGCCACTGCCGGCGACCGTGGCCGCGCCGCCGGTGAGCGACCAACTCCCGTGGGCGATGGGCCCGGTGACGTACGTCAGGAAGGACTGCTTGATCCCCCAGTCGAGCCGCCCGCCGGACACCCGCCCCTCGGCCGCCGCCGCCTGTCCGGGCAGCAGGGCGACCGTCAACAGGGCCGCCAGGGCGGCCACCAGGCCGGCGGTCAGACGGCGGAGCCGTGGGGGCAGAGGCACGCGGATCACTCCTCGGCGGGACAGGGGAAAGCGGGGTCGGTGCACCACCGACCCCCCTTGCGAGATTTAGGTAAGGCTAACCTAATATATGAGTCAAGAGCCCCGCCGGGCACCCCCGCACCCCACCCACCGGCGGCGACAACTCCCAACGAAGGGAACGACGTTGAGCAGCAGTACCACCCGACATCGGGCCGTCCGCGGCCCCGCGAGCCTGCTGCTCCTCCTCGGCCTGCTGCTCGCCCTGACCGCCTGCGGCTCGGCCACCGGCGCCACCGGCGCGGCCGCCGGGACGGGCACCTCGCGCGCCCCGGACACGGTCGAACCGCTGCCCGACACGCCGACCCCTCAGCTGCCCGCCACGGCGACCTCCGCCGACGGCCGGACGACCACCGTCACCAGCACCGAGCGGATCATCCCGCTCAACGGCAGCCTGGCCGAGATCGTCTTCAGCCTCGGCCTCGGCCCCAAGGTCGTCGCCCGGGACGTCTCCACCACGTTCGAGCAGGCCGCCGCCCTGCCCGTGATCACCCAGGCCCACGACGTCTCCGCCGAGGGCGTGCTCTCCCTGCACCCGACCGTCGTGCTCGCCGACCGCTCCACCGGCCCGGCCGAGGCGATCGCGCAGATCCGCTCGGCCGGCGTCCCGCTGCTCGTCCTGGACGACGCCAAGCGGCTGGAGGACGTCGGCCCGCGCATCGACACCGTCGCCGCCGCCCTCGGGGTCCCCGACGCCGGACGGCGGCTCAAGGAGCGCACCGAGCAGCGCATCACCGAGGCCAAGGCCGCCCTGCCCGCCGTCGAGCGCCGCCCCAAGGTCGCCTTCCTCTACCTGCGCGGCAGCGCCTCGGTCTACCTGCTCGGCGGCCCGGACTCCGGCGCGGGCTCGCTGATCGAGGCGGTCGGCGGCGAGGACGCCGGCACCGCCGCCGGGCTCGGCGGCGACTTCACCCCGCTCACCAGCGAGGCCCTGGTCAAGGCCGCCCCCGACGCGATCCTGGTGATGAGCAAGGGACTCGACTCCGTCGGCGGCGTCGACGGCCTGCTCAAGCTCCCCGGCGTCGCCCAGACCCCGGCCGGACTCGACCGCCGGATCGTCTCCATCGAGGACGGCCAGCTGCTCAGTTACGGCCCGCGCACCCCGCAGGTGATCCACGAGATCGCCGAGCAGCTCTACCCGAAGGCCGCCAAGTGACCGCCGCCGCCACGGAGAAGGGCCTCCACCTCGGCAGGCGGCCCAGCCGCACCGCCCTGATCACCGCCGGCCTCGCCGCCGCCCTGCTGCTCTGCGCCCTGCTCGCGGCCGGCGTCGGCGCCTACCGCATCCCGCTCGGCGACATCCTCGCCTCCGTCGGCCACCGGCTCGGCCTCGGCGGCCACGAACTCGGCCGTGTCCCCGAGTCGGTGCTCTGGAACGTCCGCCTCCCCCGGGTGGTGCTCGCCCTGCTGGTCGGCGGCTCGCTCGGCTGCGCGGGCGCGCTGATGCAGGGCGTGTTCGGCAACCCGCTCGCCGAACCGGCCGTCATCGGCGTCTCCTCCGGCGGCGCGGTCGGCGCGGTCGGCTGCATCGTGCTCGGCCTGGACGCGCTCGGCACCTGGACGGTGACCGCCGCCGCCTTCGCCACCGGCCTGCTGACGGTCTTCGCGGTCTACGCGATGTCCCGCTCCGGCGGCCGCACCGAGGTGGTCACGCTGATCCTCACCGGCGTCGCGGTGAACGCCTTCTGCGGCGCGCTGATCGGCCTGTTCCTGTTCACCGCCGACTCCGCGGCGATCAGCCAGGTCACCTTCTGGCAGCTCGGCTCGCTCTCCCAGGCCACCTGGGGCAAGGTGCTCGCCGTGCTGCCGTTCGCGCTCGTCGGCCTCGCCGTCGCGCCCCGCTACGCCCGCTCGCTGGACCTGCTGGCGCTCGGCGAGCGGCCCGCCCGCCACCTCGGCGTGGACGTCGAGCGGATGCGACTGGTGCTGATCACCGTGGTCGCGCTGCTCACCGCCGCCGCCGTCGCGGTCAGCGGCATCATCGGCTTCGTCGGCCTGGTCGTCCCGCACCTGCTGCGCATGGTCGCCGGCCCCGGCCACCGCTTCCTGCTGCCCGCCTCCGCGCTCGGCGGCGCGCTCGTCCTGGTCGCCGCCGACCTCGCCGCGCGCACCCTGGCCGAACCGGCCGAACTCCCGCTCGGCGTGCTCACCGCGCTGATCGGCAGTCCGTTCTTCTTCTGGCTGCTGCGCCGCACCAGGACCAGGCAGGGAGGCTGGGCATGAGGATCCGTACGCTGCGAAGCCGCCCCGAGGTGCCCGAACGGCCCGCCCCGGGCACCGAACTGCTCACCGCCGAGGCCGTCCGGCTGACCGTCGGCGGGCGCGACCTGCTGGCCGGCGCGGACGTCCGGGTCACGGCGGGCGAGGTGGTCGCACTGCTCGGGCCGAACGGCGCCGGCAAGTCCACCCTGCTCTCCGTGCTGGCCGGCGACCTCGTGCCGACCGCCGGCGAGGTCCGGCTGGACGGCCGCCCGCTGGACGGCTACCGGCCCGCCGACCTCGCCCGGCGCCGCGCGCTGCTGCCGCAGGCGGCCGCGCTGTCCTTCCCGTTCCCGGCCGACGAGGTGGTCCGGATGGGCCGCGCCCCGTGGGCCGGCACGGCGGCCGCCGACGAGGACGAGCGGGTGATCGCCGAGGCGATGGCCGCGACCGAAGCCGCCGCCTTCGCCGGGCGGCCGTTCACCGCGCTCTCCGGCGGCGAACGGGCCCGGGTCGCCCTGGCCCGGGTGCTCGCCCAGCGCACCGCCCTGCTGCTGCTCGACGAACCCACCGCCGCGCTCGACCTGCGGCACCAGGAACTGGTGCTGCGCCTGGCCCGCGCCCGGGCCGCCGCCGGGGACGGCGTGGTCGTCGTCCTGCACGACCTGTCCCTGGCGGCGGCCTACGCCGACCGCGTGGTGCTGCTCACCGACGGCGCGACGGTCGCCGACGGGCCGGTGGCCGAGGTGCTGCGCGCGCCGCTGCTGAGCGAGGTGTACGGGCACCCGGTCGAGGTGCTGCCGCACCCGCGCACGGGCTCGCCGCTGGTGCTGCCCGAGCGCGGGTGAGTCAGCCCTCGTCCTCCAGCCGGAAGCCGACCTTCATGCACACCTGGTAGTGCTTGATCCGCCCCTCGGCGAGGTGGCCCCGGATCTGCGAGACCTCGAACCAGTCGAGGTGGCGCAGCGTCCGGGAGGCACGGTCGACGCCGTTGCGGATCGCGGCGTCGATGCTCTCGGTCGAGGAACCGACGATCTCGGTCACCCGGTACACGTGCTCGCTCATGGCGGACTCCTCAGCTGTGCGACGGCCCCCGGTCCACGGTGCACCGGGGGCCGCCGCTCCGCATGCGG
>NZ_BAAAKJ010000458.1:1797-8998 GCF_039527695.1 Kitasatospora putterlickiae | reverse complement strand
AGTACTTGCGGACGGTGGCGGCCTCGGCCAGCGCCAGCAGCGTCTCGCGGGCCCGCGCGTCCGCCAGCGGGGCCGCCTCCAGCGCGGTCAGCGCCTGGCGCAGCAGCTCCTCGATCCGCCGTTCCACCCGCTCCGGCGCGCCGCTGCGGGCCACCAGCTCGCGCAGCCCGGCGACCTCCTCGGGGGTCAGGTCCGGCGCGCCCAGCCGCTCGTCCAGGTGCCGCGCCTCGGCGGCCGGCAGACCCCGCATGGCGTGCGCGACCAGCAGCGTCCGCTTGCCCTCGCGCAGGTCGTCGCCGGCCGGCTTGCCGGTGACCGCCGGATCGCCGAACACGCCGAGCAGGTCGTCCCGCAGCTGGAACGCCTCGCCCAGCGGCAGGCCGAACGCCCCGTAGGCCTCCACCAGCCGGGGCGGGGCGCCCGCCAGCAGCGCGCCGACCTGCAGCGGTCGTTCGATCGTGTACTTGGCCGACTTGTAGTGCAGGACGGTCTGCGCGCGCTCCAGCGCGCCCTCGTCGGTGGAGTCCCCGGCGACCGGCTCCAGCACGTCCAGGTACTGGCCGACCATGACCTCGGTGCGCATCAGGTCGAACATCGGCTTGGCGGCCAGCACCGCCGCCGGGTCGAGGCCGGAGTTCAGGAACAGCTCGTCGCACCAGATCAGCAGCAGATCGCCGAGCAGTACCGCCGCCGAGGCGCCGTACTGCTCGCGGTCCCCGCGCCACCCGCGCTCGCGGTGCATCGCCTCGAAGCGGCGGTGCACGGACGGCAGGCCGCGGCGGGTGTCGCTGCGGTCCATGAGGTCGTCGTGGACCAGCGCGCTGGCCTGCAGCAGCTCCAGAGCCGCCGCCGCCCGGGCGATCCCCTCGCCGACCGCCGGGCCGCCGGCGCCGCGCCAGCCCCAGTAGCAGAACGCCGGTCGGAGCCGCTTGCCGCCGTCCAGCAGGAAGTCGCGCAGCGCTTCGGTGACCGGCTCCAGCTGCGGGGAGACCTTGCCGAGCAGGGCCGACTGGCCGTCCATGAAGCCGACGAGGGCGGCGTTGACGCGCTCGCGCACGTCCTCCACGTCAATCGGGTTGGCCGGCCGGTGGCTGGACGAGGTCACGATGGGACTCCGGAGGTAGCTGGGGTGCAGCGCAAGCGTATCCGCGTTGGAGGGGAACAGCCGTACGCACGGGCTCCGGCCGGTCGCGCGCTCCGGCGTTCGCCCGGAGTCCACCACTCGGCCATCCGGCGTCTCAGGAATTGGGACCGAGTTGTCCGTGCCCTTCCGCCGACGGCTAATCTGCCAGCATGGCACTCGGTATCGCTTCGACCAGACCGGACCGCGCACAGACGGTCCGCGACCTCCTGGCGGCCGGAAAGCGGTCCTTCTCCTTCGAGTTCATGCCGCCCCGCACCGAGGTCGGCGAGCAGCGGCTCTGGGACGCCATCCGGCGGCTGGAACCGCTCGATCCCAACTTCGTCTGCATGACGTACGGCGCCGGCGGCACCTCGCGCGAGCGCACGGTGAACATGGTCGGGCGGATCGCCACCGAGACCACGCTCACCCCGGTCGCCCACCTGACCGCCGTCGACCACTCGATCGCCGAGCTGCGCAACATCATCGGCCAGTACGCGGACCAGGGCGTGCGCAACGTCCTCGCGGTGCGCGGCGACCCGCCCGGCGACCCGATGGGCGAGTGGATCAGCCACCCGCAGGGCGTCACCTACGCGTACGAGCTGGTCGAGCTGATCAAGGGCATCGGCGACTTCTGCGTCGGCGTGGCGGCCTCGCCCAACATGCACCCGCGCTCGACCAACTGGGACGACGACATCCGGCACTTCGTGGCGAAGGTCCGCTCCGGTGCCGACTACGCCATCACCCAGATGTTCTTCGAGGTGGACGACTACCTGCGGCTGCGCGACCGGGTGGCGGCCGCCGGCTGCGAGACGCCGATCATCCCGGAGATCATGCCGGTCACCAACGCCAAGCAGCTGGAGCGGTTCCCGCAGCTGAGCGGCTCGGCCTTCCCGCCGGACCTGGAGGCCAGGCTGCGCGCGGTCGTCGACGACCCGGCGGCGCTGCGCGCGGTCGGCATGGAGCACGCCACCGCGATGTCCGAACGGCTGCTGGCGGAGGGCGTCCCCGGACTGCACTTCATCACGCTGAACCACTCGACGGCGACCCTGGAGATCTACCAGAACCTCGGTCTGCACCGGCGTTGAACCGCGGCGCGTCGCGTTCCCGCGGTGGCCGGGAACGCGATGCGGTACCCGGGCCGTTGAACCGGTACAGTCGCCGCACACGCGCGGCGGGCGCGGGCACGCGACTGGAGGTAGCGGGCGGGATGGGCATCGGATACCTGCTGCTGTACGTCGCGTTGGCGGTGGTGGCGCTCTGGCTGGTCGCCGAGCTGCTGTTCCAGAACCGGGCCCCGCTGCACTGGCGCGGCCTCGCGCTGGCCGGCTTCCTCGCGGTGGCCGGCGGGATGGCGATCGGCTCCGTGCCGGTGATCGGCGCGGGCGCCGCGCTGTTCGCGATCGGGCAGACCTTCGTGACGCTCTCGGTGAAGCGCGGGTACGCGGCCGGGTGGTCGCTGCGGGCCGCGGACGGGAGCCTGCCCGGGCCGCTGGCCAAGGTGCCGCTGCTCGGCGCGCTCACCGGCGGGGGAGCGGCGGTCGCCGCGACGGCGGTCGTGGTGGAGCAGGTCGGCGAGGTCGGCGCGGTCGAAGAGCCGCCGGCTCCCGTGGAGGAGACGGCTGTCGAGCAAACCGCCGCGTTCGCGATGCAGGAGCTGGCCGCCGACGGCGTGTACGCGGCGGCGTACTACGAGCAGCAGCAGACCGAGCTGCTCCACGCGGTTCCGCAGCAGGACGCCTACGCCGCCTACCAGGAGCCGCAGCCGCAGCAACAGCCGTACGGCTACGACCAGCAGCAGCACCAGCAGTGGCAGCCCGCCTTCGGCTACGACCAGACCTACGCCGCCTACCAGCAGCAGGAACCGTACGGCTACGACCAGCAGCCGCAGCCCGACCCCTACGCCGCCTACCAGCAGCCGCAGCAACAGCCGTACGGCTACGACCAGCAGCAGCACCAGCAACACCAGCAGTGGCAGCCCGAGCAGCCCGTCAACGGCATCCCCCAGCAGCCCCAGTACGACCAGTACGGCTACCAGCAGCACCCGCCCACCTGGCAGCAGCAGTCCTGAAGCCGCGCCTCCGCGCACCTGAACGCGGGGCCCGCACGACACGAAAAGTCGGCCGGCCCCACTCCACACGAGCCGCTCACGTACTCCAGGCACCGGCCGCCCGCAGGCGGCTCTATGCGCGTAGATTTGGCGGCGCATGGCGCCAAAAGCCGGCCGGCCCGACTTCTCGCGCCGGGGGCACCACCCGATTTCCAGCGCTCGCGCCGCCACGGGTGAAGCTCCCGCGCCCTGGAGTGGGAAGTCGGACCCGCCGACTTTCCACTCCGCACGGGTTGGCGCGGGCGTTTGCCCCAAGGGTGTCTATGCGCGTAGATAGCCTCGTGCGGCACGGAAAGTCGGCGGGTCCGACTTCTGGAGCCGAGGGCGCCGCCGCAACTTCCAGTCGCGAGCTGTGGAGTGGGAAGTCGACCGCTTCGACTTTCCACTCCGCGGGGTCGGCGAGTGGGGCTGCGCGGAGGGATCTACGCGCATAGATTCGCCCGGGAGGTCGGCGGGTCCGACTTCTCGCGCGGGGGGCCGCTCGTGACCATTAGTCCCGGGCCCGGGCCGCGGAGTGGGAAGTCGACCGCGCTGACTTTCCACTCCGTGACGGTCGGTGGATGTGTGGCGCCAGGGGGTTCCTGGTGGAGGCGTGGCGGCTTCTGGAGCGGGAAGTCGGCGGGTCCGACTTCTCGCGCCGGGGGCGCTCCTCGGAGTGGGAAGTCGGCCGGTCCGACTTCCTGCTCCGCCGGGGCTGGTGGGCGCGCGGGTCTCGGTGGGATCTATGCGCGTAGATTCGGGTCGCGTGGAGCAGGAAGTCGGGTGGGCCGACTTTTCGCGCTCGCTCTAGGCGGGGCCGATGAGGTTGGCGACGATGCAGGCGGACATGCCCACGCGGGCGAGGCCGCCGCCGGGGTGGGCGGCGCCGCCGGTGAGGTAGAGGCCGGGGTGGTCCTCGTTGGGGGCCTGGAGGAGGGAGCCGTCGAGGCCGGCGAGGGCCGGGGGCGGGACGGAGCCGAAGAAGGAGCCGGCGTCGCGTTCGGTGTGCTCGGGGGTGCGGACCACGCGCCAGAGCAGCCGCTCGCGCAGGTTCAGGCCGGCCGCGTCGACGTGGTCGAGCATCCGGTCGGCGAACGCGTCCGCCACTCCGGGGGCGCCCCAGTCGAGGTCCAGGGACGGGGTGGTCGCGGTCAGCACCACGGCCTCGTGCCCTTCCGGGTGCAGCGACGGGTCGTCCGGCCGCAGCACCTGGACGGTCGGCCGGTCGGTCAGCGGAGCGCCCGGGTCGAAGACGCCCGCCAGCTCGGCACCCGGGTCGCCGGCGTGCACCACCGTGCGGTGCGCCGTCCCCTCCGGGCGGGCGCCGCGCAGCGCGAGCAGGACGCTCACCCGCCCCGGTACGCCGTGCAGCCGCTCGGCGGCGGCGGGCCACTCGTCCGAGCTCTCGGCCGCGCTCATCCACTGGGTGTGCAGCACCCGGGCGTCGATCGAGGAGACCACGATGTCGGCGTCGATCCGGTCGCCCTTGGTCTGCACCCCGCACACCCGCCCGTCGCGGACGATCACCTTGGCGACCGGCGTCTCGAAGCGGAACTCCACCTTGCGCTGCTCGCAGCGGCGGTACACCGCGTCGGCCAGCGCGCGCAGGCCGCCCTTGACGTACCAGACGCCGAAGGACTGCTCCATGTACGGCAGCACGGTTGCCCCGGCGGGGGCGCTTCGCGGGTCGAGGCCGAACCGCAGCGCGTGTTCGTGCAGCAGGGCGGTCAGCCCCGGGTGCCCGCCGAGCTGCTCGGCGGCGACGTCGGCGAGCGTCCACTGGCGCGGGCCGCGCCGCCGGCCGAACAGGCCGCGCCGGGGCGGGCCGGGTACGGGGTACGGGTCGGTGTCCAGCGGTGACGGATCGGCGGGGAGCGGCTCCTCCAGCAGCGGGCGGCGGGTGGCCTCCCAGACCGTGCGGCCGTGGTTGAGCACCTCGGCCCACCGCTCGCCGGCGCCCGGTCCGAACGCCTGGTCGAGGGCCTGGATCACGCCGCCCCGGGAGGAGTTGGGCAGGGAGACGGCCGTCCTGTCGGGGAACAGGTGCCGGCTCTCCGGGTCGACCGGGCCGAGCTCGACCAGCTGTTCCAGCGGCTCGCGCCCGGTCTTCAGCGCGAGGTCGCGGTAGACGGCGGGCAGGGTGAGCAGTCCGGGGCCGGTGTCGAAGGCGAAACCGTCGCGCTCGTAGCGGCCGACCATGCCGCCGTAGGTGCGCCGTGCCTCGCAGACCGTCACCTTGTGCCCGAGGGTGGCCAGCCGGGAAGCCGCCGCGAGCCCGCTCATACCTGCGCCGATGATGACGATCCGTGCCATGGCCTCGATCCTAGGCGCGAGGGACGGGTCCCCCGGACACCGGGCGCCCGGCCCCCGCCCCCGCGGCCCGGGCGGCGCGGCGTTCGCGGCGCCGGGCGCGGAACGCGCGGATCCGGTTGATCGCGAACCACACCAGCAGGACGCCGACCAGCAGCAGGACGGTGGCGATCGAGGCGGCCAGCCACGGGTGGAAGATCGCCAGCGTGACCAGCCCGGCCACCGAGACGTCCTCGGCCAGCGAGACCACGATGTTGCTGGCCGGTTCGGGCGAGGTGTTCACCGCCATCCGCAGCGAGGCCTTCACCAGATGGCTGACCAGCGCCGTCGTGCCGCCCATCGCGCCGGCCGCGACCTCGCCCAGCGAACCCGGGTCGGTGGAGGCGATCAGCGCGCCGACGGTCGCGCCCGCGACCGGCCGGATCACCGTGTGGGCGACGTCCCAGACGCTGTCCACGTACGGGATCTTGTCGGCCACCGCCTCCAGCAGGAACAGCGCGCCGGCGGCGAGCAGCACATCGGTGCGTTCCAGGGCGGCCGGCACCGATTCGGCCCCGGCGAACCGGCCCAGCAGACCGAGCAGCAGCACCACCGCGTAGGCGTTGATCCCGCTCGCCAGTCCGCTGGTGAAGATCAGCGGGACGATCGTCATCCGTTTTCCCGTCCGTTCCTGCTCGCGTTCCGCGCCGGAGTCGGCCCGGCTCGCCGTACCGTACCGGGACGCCGCCGGCGGGAGCGGCGGTTCCCCGGCCGCGCGGTCTGAGTACGAATACTCAGACGAGCGATTGAGTACCTGCGCGGATGGCCTCCGACCTGCGCGGACGCCACAGTGGTGGCACCGGGAAGGCGGCGCTTCGGGCGCCCCGCCCCGGAGCCGGCCGGTGGCCGCGCACCGCCGGCACGGGGCTGCGGAGCGGGCCACGGGGGAGCCGGTACCAGGGGGGACCGGGGAGTTCCGAAGCGCCGTCCGTGGGGGGCGGCGCTTCGGCCGCCGGTCGGGCGGGGACCGGACCGGGCCCGATTGTCAGTGGTGCCGTTCACGATGGAGGGGCACGGACCACCCGGCCCGTGCGCTGCCTCGGAACGGGGGAGACCATGACCATCAGCCACCCCGAGCCCGTCACCGCCCGCCTCCACTCCGCCGCCTACCGACCGGGGAGCGCCGCGCGCTCCTCCGCCCACCGGCCGTCCGCCGGTGCCGACGTGCACCCGGTGCTGCGCCGGGCCGCCGCCCCGCCCGCCGCGCTGGACCTGCTCGCCGAGGCGCACCGCACCCTCGCCCGGGCCCGCACCCTGGAGGACCCGCTGGAGCGGTACGCCGCCGCGCACCTCGCGGCGCTGCGCACCGTCGCGGCGGTGCTCGCCGTGCGCGGGCGTCCGGAGAAGAGCGAACGGCGCCGCCGGGCGATCCGCAGCGCCTGGGAGGTCCTGCCCGAGGTGGCCCCCGAACTCGCCGAGTGGGCGCCGTACTTCGCGGCCGGAGCGCGCCGCCGGGCGGCGGCCGAGGCGGGTATCAGGGGCGCGGCCTCGGCCCGGGACGCGGACGACCTGGTCCGCAACTCCGCCCTGTTCCTCCGCCTGGTCGAGCGCCTGCTCGGCCTGCACGCCGCCCCGCCCGCCCCGCGCCTGCCGCTGGACGACGCGGACGGCGTGGGCCGCCGCGACGCGGTCGGCGGCGAGGG
>NZ_BAAAKJ010000458.1:0-1789 GCF_039527695.1 Kitasatospora putterlickiae | reverse complement strand
GCGAGGCGGTCGGCGGCGACGGCCGGCCGGTGGACGACCGGCGGGGGGAGGTGCGCGAGGCCGGGTGAGGGACGGGGCGGCCGGACGGGGGCCGGGGAGCGGAGGGCCTAAGGTGGAGGCAACCTGATCGACACTGCACGTGCCAAGGAGCCTCGCCTTGTACCCGACGCGTCCCCGCAGCGCCCTGCGTACCGCCGTGGTGTGGGAGGTGGTGCGCGCCGCCCTGGAGAAGCGGGTGGCCGAGCTGGACCAGCCGGTGCTCGACGTCGTCGACACCGGCGGCGGCACCGGTAACTTCGCCGTGCCGGTGACCTCGCTCGGCCACCGGGTCACCGTGGTCGACCCGAGCCCGGACGCGCTGTTCGCGCTGGAGCGGCGGGCCGCCGAGGCCGGCGTGACCGACCTGGTCCGCGCCGTGCAGGGCGACACCCAGACGCTCCCCGACCTGGTCGCGCCCGGCACCGTCGACGCGGTGCTCTGCCACGGCGTGCTGGAGGTCGTCGACGACCCGGCCGAGGCGCTCGGCAGCCTGGCCGGCACCCTGCGCCGGGGCGGCTTCGTGAGCCTGCTGGCCGCCAACCGCAACGGCGCCGTGCTCGCCCGGGCGCTCGGCGGTCACTTCGACGACGCCCGCGCGGTGCTGGGCGCCACCGACGGCCGCTGGGGCCCGAGCGACCCGATGCCGCGCCGCTTCACCGGTGACGAGCTGGACCGGCTGGCGGCCGGGGCCGGGCTGCGGGTGGAGTCGGTGCACGGCGTGCGGGTCTTCGCCGACCTGGTGCCGGGCGTCCTGGTGGACACCGAGCCGGGCGCGCTGGACGCGCTGCTCAAGCTGGAGGAGGCCGCCGCCGGGCAGCCGGCCTTCCACGCGGTGGCGACCCAGCTCCACCTGCTGGCCACCCTGGGCTGACCGGACGGCCCACCGCCGTTCGCCGACGGATTTCCCGCCGTTCGCCGACGGACCTTCAGCGCGCCCTCCCCGCGTCTCCCCGCCTTCTCCTCGGGATCTCCCCAGGTCCGGGCCGATTCCAATGGATCGGGCACTTGTCCGCCACCCGCCGCGTTGAGGGTGGTGCGGCGAGCAGCCGCCGAAGTGGCCGGGCCCACGCGTGGCCGACCACTCCGCGAAGGGCCCGTGGACCGTATGATCTGGGTAAAGCCGGAAAGCATGACCGCCGGACGCTCGGGGCATATGGACGTCACGGGCCCGGGCCCCCGCACAGGCGTCCGACCGCGTGTTCTGAAGGCCGATTTGGACTTGCCACCCCGACCGGGGCGGCGGACCGGTCGCACCCGCGACCGACGAGTAGGAGGACTCCGTGCCGCTCTCGGAGCACGAGCAGCGACTGCTCGACCAGATGGAGCGAGCGCTGTATGCCGAAGATCCCAAATTCGCGACGGCGCTTGAGGGAACCGGCCTGCGCACCTACACCCGTCGACGGGTGTATCTGGCCATCGGCGGCTTCGTGGTCGGCATCGGCCTGCTGATGGGCGGCATGGTCGTCGACCAGATCTGGGTCAGCGTGGTGGGCTTCCTGGTGATGCTCGGGTGCGCCGTCTTCGCTGTGACGGGCTGGCGCCGCGGGCCCGCCGGACAGGCGCAGCGCCCCGGTGGTCAGGCCGCCGCTCCCCGCCGCAAGGCCGGGATGATGGACCGGGTCGAGCAGCGCTGGCAGCGTCGGCGCGACGAGCAGACCGGCGGGTTCTGAGACCCCGCGGACCCCACAGGCCTTCCAGACCTCACGGTCGTACGGGAACGCGACGAGGGCGGGCAGTCGATCGACTGCCC
>NZ_BAAAKJ010000457.1:0-4770 GCF_039527695.1 Kitasatospora putterlickiae | reverse complement strand
GCTCGGCGCCGCGTCCACCGGCGTGCTCGCCCGCGTCCAGCGCCTCGCCCACACCCCCGCGCCCCCGGCCCGCGCCTACCGCCTGGCCGCCCTCGCCACCCCGGTCCTCCCCTACCTCCTCGCCTGCGCCCCGCACCCGTAGGCACGGCCTTTCGGCGGCGTCCGGCGTTTCGACGGTGCTCCGCCGACGCCATCCGGGGAGGATCGGACCGCCCCGTCCACCGTCCCGCCGGAGTGCCGGATGCGCCTGCTGATCACCTCGGACACCCATGTCCCGCCACGCGCGCGGCAGTTGCCCGCGCCGCTGCTGGCCGCCGTGGACGACGCCGATGTGGTGTTCCACGCCGGGGACTGGGTCGACACCGCCACCCTCGACCTGCTGCTGGCCCGGTCCGCGCGGCTGGTCGCCGTCCACGGCAACAACGACGGGCCCGAGCTGCGGGAGCGCCTGCCCGAGATCGCGCGGGCTGAGCTCCAGGGCCTGCGCTTCGCCGTGGTGCACGAGACCGGCCCGGCCAGGGGCCGCGAACAGCGGTGCGAGGCACGGTTCCCCGACACCGACGTGCTGGTCTTCGGGCACAGCCACATCCCGTGGGACAGCACCACGCCCGGCGGTCTGCGGCTGCTCAACCCCGGGTCGCCCACCGACCGCCGCCGCCAGCCGTTCGCCGGCTACCTGACCGCCCGCGTGGCCGACGGCCGCCTCACCGACGTCCGGCTCCACCGCCTGCCACCCCGGTCCTGAAACGATCCCGAACCGCCCCGAACCGGTCCTTAACCGTCCCGAACCGATCGCTTCCCGCCACCATGTGACGCCCCGAACGGACTTGCCGAGGCCCCGCGCCGTGTGATCGGATCGCGGTGCATCGCGTGCCGGTGGCGGACCGCGCCAGGCATGGAGGTGCGGAACCCGAAAGGGACGGCCGATCATGGCTTCCCACGACGGCGACCGCGCGGTCGCCCTCAGTCTCCAACTCTCCCGAGCCCACCAGGACCTGCGCCGCCGGATCGCCGGCCTCAGGTCGGCCCCCGATCCCCTCCGGCCGGAAGACGACACACTCGCCGCCCACTGCCTGGCCTTCTGCGACGCGCTGACCGTCCATCATCAGGGCGAGGACGAGGGCATGTTCGCCCAGCTGGTGCGTGAACGACCGGCGCTCGCACCGACGATCGCCAAACTCGTCGAGGACCACGGGCTGATCTCCTCGATCCTGTCCCGGGTGCGCGAACTCGCGCTCAGGCCGGCCGGATCCCCCGGCTCCGAGCGCGAGTCCATCCAGCGCGAACTCGACGGCCTCACGGCGATCCTGGAGTCCCACTTCCGGTACGAGGAGCGGACGATCAGCGCGGCGCTCGACGCGACCGACCCGACCGGCGACTGGCCCGATCCGGTCTTCCGTCCCGACCAGGCATGAGGACCACCTGGAAACCCGTTTACCTAACCAGTTCCAACATGTTTAATGGTTAGCGCAAGCAGGCCGACCCATGGAGGACGTCATGCCCCGCATCCCCCAACCGACCCCGGACACCGCCGGGCCCGACCTGGACTTCCCCGCCGTCACCTCGACGGACGTCCCGGCGATCGACCCGGCGGTGGCCCGATGAGTGGTGGGCTGAACTGGCGCGAGGGCGCCCGCGTCGAACTGCGCCCCGGTTACGCCCTGCTGGACGGCGACGGCGTCCCCCGCACCCGCCTCACCGGCGTCCGGCTGGCGATCGAGGGCGGCTTCGTCCACGTCGCCGTCCCCGGCGCGACCGCCGTCCAGGTGGTCTCCGCCCCGGCGGTCGCCCACCTCGACTACCCGGCCGCGGCCCCGGCTCCCGCCGAGTAGCACCCGGGAGGGTGGAGCACCGAACCGCCCACGCCCGGAAGCCATCTCACCCGACCACCCGACCACCCGACCGGCGCGACGGGGGACCGTGGTCGCGCCACCGGGCCGAGCGGGTCCAACGGGGGGACCCGCTCGGCCCGGCCCCCGCACCGGGCGCCCGGAACATCGCCGGGCGGCGCGGGCTCAGGGGCGGACGGCGCCGACGTAGGGCATGGCGTCGATCGGGAGGACCTCGACGTTCTTGCCGGTGCGGGGGGCGTGGATCATCTTGCCCTCGCCGATGTAGAGGCCGACGTGGTGCAGGTCCGCGTAGAAGAAGACCAGGTCACCGGGCTGGAGGTCGGCGCGGGAAATGCGGGCGCCGGCCTTCCACTGGTCCTGGGAGACGCGCGGGAGCTTCACTCCGGCGGCGCGGTAGGCGGCGCCGGTCAGGCCGGAGCAGTCGTAGCCGGATGGGCCGGTGGCGCCCCAGACGTAGGGCTTGCCGAGCTGCGCGTAGGCGAACTGGACGATGGTGGCGGCCCGGCCGGTGACCGGTCCGGTGTCGGCGGGGCGCTCGGCGGCGGAGCGGGAGGCCCGGGTGGCGGCGGCCTCCTGGGCGTTGACCTTGGCGCGGTCGGCGGCACTCAGCTTGTTGAGCAGCGCCTGCGCCTTGGCCAGCTTGTCCTGGACCGCCTTCCTCTCCGCCGCCAGCGCGGTGCCGGCCTCGTCCAGCTGGGCGAGGGTGGCGGTGGCCTCGGCGCGGTCCTGGTCGAGTTTGCGCTGCTCGTCGAGGGCCCGGCGCAGCAGCGCCGCCTGGGAGTCGACGACCTGGTTCTGGGCACTCGCCCGGGCCAGGTAGCCGCCCGGGTCGGAGTCGAGCATCAGCTGGACGGACGGGTCGATGCCGCCGCTGCGGTACTGCTCGGCCGCGATGCCGCCGAGCTGGGTGCGCAGTTCGTTCATCGCCTCCTGGCCGCGGGCCACCTTCTCCTGGATCCGGTTGGCGTCGCCCTGGAGGGTCTGCTGCTTCTCCTGGAAGCCGTTGTAACGCTCGATCGACTGCTCGGCCTCCTCGTTGAGCTGGTCGACCTGCTCCTTGACGGAGGCCAGGCCGGGCGCCGGTTCGGCCTGGGCCGGTCCCGCGGTGAGGGCGACGCCGCCGGCCATCGCGGTGGTGACGACCGCCAGGCGGGCCCGGCTGGGCGGGCTGGGCTTGCGGCGCTTTCCCATGACGGCTGACTCCTCGGACACGGGGACGGGTGGAACGGGCGGGACAGGAAGGACAGGCGGGACAGGCGGAACGAAGGGTGAGAACCGCGCGAACACGGGCAGGACGGGGCGTTCCGGGGAGAGCCGTCCCGCCACCCGTGTTCTTCTAAGCAAGTTAATAGATGACCGCAGCCGTTCCGCAAGCGGCCCCCCGCACGCCGCTCTTCGCACACCGGTGTTGCAACAGAGTGCAAAGCGAGGGCAATGTCACACCCTCCGCCCCTCCTGCGCCCCCGTTCACAGGCGCTACCCTGCGGGACATGACGGTCCCGCCCGAAGGGCTTTCCCTGGCCGCCGAGTTCCCGGCCGCCCACCGCGAGCAGTGGCAGACCCTCGTCGAGGGTGTGCTGCGCAAATCGGGGGCGCAGCCCGAGGACGGCACAGCAGCCGAACGCGCGCTCAGCACCGCGCTCCAGGACGGGCTGCGCGCCCGCCCGCTCTACACCGCCGAAGACGCCCCGGCCGACCCGGGCCTCCCCGGCTTCCCGCCGTTCGTCCGCGGCGCCCGTCCGCAGGGCGCCTCGGTCGCGGGCTGGGACGTCCGCCAGCGGCACGGCGACCCCGATCCGCGCCGCACCAACGAGGCGGTGCTGGCCGATCTGGAGCACGGCGGCGGCTCGCTCTGGCTGCGGCTGGGCGACGAGGGCCTGCCGGTCACCGCGCTGGGCGAGGCACTCACCGGCGTCTACCTCGACCTGGCCGGGGTGGTGCTCGACGCGGGCGCCGAATTCCCCGAGGCCGCCGCGCAGTTGTTCAAGCTGTACCAGGAGCGCGAGGTCTCCCCCGGCTCCGCCACCGGCACCCTGGGCGCCGACCCGCTGGGCCTGCAGGCCCGCACCGGCGACGCCGAGCGCACCGACGCGCTGCTCGCCGAGGCCGCCTCGCTCGCCGTCCGCTGCGCCGAGGACTTCCCCGGCCTGCGCGCGGTGGCCGTCGACGCGCTGCCGTACCACGAGGCGGGCGGCTCGCCCGCGCAGGAGCTGGGCGCCTCGCTGGCCGCCGGCGTCGCGTACCTGCGCGCGCTGACCGGGGCCGGCCTTTCGGTGGACGCCGCGCTCGGCCAGCTGGAGTTCCGCTACGCCGCCGACGCCGACCAGTTCCTGACGATCGCCAAGTTCCGTGCGGCGCGCCGCCTGTGGGCCCGGGTCGCCGAGGCCTGCGGCGCCTCCCCGGCCGTCTCGGCGCAGCGTCAGCACGCCGTCACCTCCGCGGTGATGATGACCGCCCGCGACCCGTGGGTGAACATGCTCCGCACCACGATCGCCTGCCTGGCCGCCGGAGTCGGCGGCGCGGACGCGGTGACCGTGCTGCCGTTCGACGCCGCGCTCGGCCTGCCGGACGCCTTCGCCCGCCGGATCGCCCGCAACACCCAGGCGATCCTGCTGGAGGAGTCGCACCTGGCCCGGGTGGTCGACCCGGCGGGCGGCTCCTGGTACGTGGAGCGGCTGACCGACGAGCTGGCGCACGCCGCCTGGGCGTGGTTCCAGGAGATCGAGCGGGCCGGCGGCCTGTCGGCCGCGCTGGAGTCCGGCCTGGTCGGCGAGCGGATCGCGGCCACCTGGGCGGAGCGCTCGGTGCGGCTCGCCAAGCGGCGCGAACCGGTCACCGGCGTCAGCGAGTTCCCGAACCTCGGCGAGCAGGCGCTGGTCCGCATCCCCGCCCCGGCCGGTCCGTCCGGCGGGCTGCC
>NZ_BAAAKJ010000456.1:15911-17078 GCF_039527695.1 Kitasatospora putterlickiae | reverse complement strand
GGCCGCCATCTCGAGCAGCTGCGCCACCTCGGCCCGCCCGAGTGCGGCCAGCGGAAGCCGGCGGCCGAGAAGCAGCACGAAGGTGTCCACCGCGAGCAGCACCAGGTGGTGACGCCCCCGCAGGTGGCCGTGCTCGTGGGCGACGGCCGCGGCGAGCCGGGGCTCGTCCAGCAGTTCCAGGGCTCCGCGCGTGACCACCACCCGGGCGCGGCGGCCGGGCAGGCAGTAGACGGCCGGCCGCGCGTCGTCCAGGACCAGCAGGTGGCGCCGTGGATCCGGGGCGGCCACCAGGTCCAGCGCCGTCCGGTGCCGCCGCCGCGTCCGGGCGGCCCGGGCGGCCAGCAGCGCCGCCACCGCCGTGACCGCCCCGCCCGCCGCGGTCGGCACCCACCAGTCGTGCGCGTGCGGCGCGGGGGCGGTGGTGGTGGCGGTGGCGGTGGGCGGCTCGATGTGCGGCAGCAGTCCGACCAGCCCGGCCGGTTCGTGCCCGAGCGGGGCGAGCAGGTGGTGCGCGGCCAGCAGCACCCCGGTGCCGAAGGAGGCCATCAGCGCGAGCCAGACGGCCGTGCCGAGGACCGGACGGGCCTGGAGCCGTCGTGAGCCGGCCAGCCGCCGGGGGAGCAGGACGCCGACCAGGACCAGGTGGAGCGCCAGCAGGAGCAGGGTCACCGGGCGTCGTCCCGGGCCTTGACCTCCTCCAGGGCGGCGAGCAGCGCCGTCGCCTCGTCACCGCTGATCCGGTCGACGAAGTGCAGCAGTGCCCCGGCCCGGTCGGAGGTGGTCTCCAGCGCCTGGTGCATCAGCTGCGCGGTGTACGACTCGCGGGTGCAGGTCGGCTGGTACACCCAGGCGCGGCCGACCTTCTCGCGCCGCAGCCAGCCCTTGGTGTGCAGGATGTCGGCGACCGTGTTGACGGTGGTGTACGCGACGGGGCGCTGTCCGCGCAGGTCGTCGACGACCTCGCGGACGGTGGCCGGGCGGCCCCAGGACCAGAGCCGGTCCATGATCTCGGCCTCCAGATCACCGAATCCGCGCAGCACCCGTTCCGCCCCTCTGCCGTTCCGCCGTCCTGTCCGCTATCGCTCCCGCCCATCGTACGGCGGCCCGTCGTACGGGCGTCCGTGCCGGGTGGAGCTCAGCGGCGCATCCGCCGGACCAGGTCGGCGG